>JAYUHT010000295.1:0-12855 GCA_043766725.1 Burkholderiales bacterium
GGCTTTGTCGACACCGATCTTCAGCGCCAGGATGTCGATCATGCGTTCGATCAAATACACCGCTTCGGTCACCCGCAGCGAGCAGCGGTAGGCCACGCCACCGGGCGCCTTGTTGGTGTAGACCGCATCGACCCGGCAGTAGGCGTTGGGGATGTCATACGAGCCGGTGCAAATCGAAAACAAACCCGCCGGCAGCTTGGTGGCCGAGACATGCGAGTTGAACGCGCCATGGTCGGCCAGCGCAGTGAAGCGCAGCCCCTTGATGCGGCCAGTGGCGTCGGCCGCGAGTTCGCCCACGCCGTGGTAGTCGCGCGCAAAACCGGTGGTGGAAATGTTGTCGATGCGTGACTCGATCCACTTTATGGGCACGCCGGTGACGATGGAGGCCACGATGGCCACGACATAGCCGGGATAGATCGGCACCTTGTTGCCGAAGCCCCCGCCAATGTCGCCACCGATGACGCGGATCTTGCTTTCGGCCACGCCCGACAGCATGGCCAGCACGGTGCGCACCAGGTGCGGCGCCTGCGTCGTCATGTACACCGTCAAGTAACCCGTGGCCTTGTTGAACGAAGCCACGCAGCCGCAGGTTTCGAGCGGGCAGGGGTGAACGCGCGGGTTCAAAATTTCTTCGCGCACCGTCACCGCTGCGCCGGCGAAGGCTGCATCGGCAGCCGCTTTGTCGCCGGCTTCCCAGGTGAAGATGTGATTCGGGTGGGTGCGCGGGCCATGGCCGACTTCGGTCTTGTCGGCAATGTCTTCACGGATCACCACCGCGTCAGCCGCCATCGACTTTTTCGGGTCAACGATGGCCGGCAACTCTTCGTAGTCCACCTCCACCAGGGCCGCGCCATCGGCCGCGGCGTAGCGGTCAACGCCCAGCACCATGGCCACTTCCTGCATCTGGAAGCACACCTTCTTGTCGGCCAGCACGGCCTGCACATCACTGCCCAGGGTGGGCATCCAGTGCAGGTTCACCGGCTTCAAATCGTCGGCCGTGAGCACCGCCACCACGCCCGGGCAGGACAGCGCCTTGGTCTTGTCGATGCCCTTGATGCGGGCATGCGCATAGGGGCTGCGCACGATGGCGCCGAACAGCATGCCAGGCAGCTTGATGTCGTCGACATACGCGCCCTGGCCGCGGATGAATTTGGCGTCTTCCTTGCGCAGCAGGGAGGTGCCCATGCCCTGGAGTTTGTCTTCGCGCTCCTGCAGGTCGGTCAAATTGCCCATGGTGTTCTCCGGTGATGGCGGTGTGTGGGTGGATGCTCAGCCTTCAGGCAGCTGCGGTGGCGGGCGCCGCGGCCAACTTCTTGGCCGCCGACTGCACCGCCTTGACGATGTTCTGGTAGCCCGTGCAGCGGCACAGGTTGCCGGCAATGCCGTAGCGAATTTCCTGCTCGCTGGGGTTGGGGTTTTCTTTCAGCAAGCGGTAAGCGCGGGTCAGCATGCCCGGCGTGCAGTAGCCGCATTGCAGGCCGTGCTCTTCATGGAAAGCTTGCTGCAGCGCATGCAACACGCCGGCTTGTTCCAGGCCTTCAACGGTGAGCATCTCGGCGCCGCTGCACTGCACGGTGAGGATGGTGCAGGCCTTCACCGACATGCCGTCAACATCGACCGTGCAGGCCCCGCAGTGCGAGGTTTCGCAGCCGATGTGCGGGCCGGTGTGGGCCAGCTTTTCGCGCAGCGTGTGGATCAGCAGTTCGCGCGGCTCAACCGCCACCGCCACGGCCTTGCCGTTGAGTTGGAATGACACCTGGTGCGTGTTCGCCATGTTCTGCTCCTGGGTTGGTCGTTTTAGGCTTTGGCGGCGCGGGCGTGCGCGGCCAGCAGCGCGCGGCGCGTCATCTCACCGCACATGGCGCGCTTGTAGTCGGCGTCGCCGCGCTGGTCGGGCAGGGGGTCGCATATCGCCATGGCCAGGCGCGCGGCCTCGGCCAGAGCGGCTTCGTTCATGGGCTTGCCCAGCAGGCTGGCCGCGGCCGCCGTGGCCTTCAGGGGCGTGGCCGCAACGTTCGTCAGTGCGATGCTCGCGGCGGCGACGTTGCCGCCCTGCAGGCGCAGCATCACGGCGGTGGCGGCGGTGGCGAAGTCACCAATCTTGCGCTTGAGCTTTTGGTACGACCAGCCGGTGCCCGGTGCGGGCAGCGGAATGCGAATTTGCGCCAAGATTTCGTCGGCCTGCAGCAAGGTGGCGTACAGGCCCAGGAAGTAGCCGTCGGCCGGCACCACGCGCTCGCCGCGCGGGCCTTGCAGCACGAACGAAGCACCCAGCGCCAGCATCAGCGCCGGCTGGTCGTTGCCCGGGTCGCCGTGCGAAATGTCGCCGCCGATCGTGCCGCGGTAGCGCACCTGCGGGTCGGCGATCGAGCCCGCGCCTTCCACCAGCAGCGGCAGCTTGTCGGCCAGCAGGCTTGAGTTCAACAACTCGTGCTCGGTGGTCATGGCGCCGATGTGCACTTCGTTGCCCACTTGCGCAATGCCGCGCAGCGCAGCGATCTTGCCCAGGTCGATCAAATGGCTGGGCGCGGCGAAGCGCAGCTTCATCATCGGCAGCAGGCTGTGGCCGCCGGCGAGCAACTTGGCATCAGGCCCCAGTCCGGCGAGCAGCTTGATGGCGTCAGCCACCGTGCTGGGTGCGTGGTAGTCAAAGGCGGCTGGGGTCATGGCTGGCTCCTGCGTGTCGCAATGGCCGTGAGCATCGCCGATTCGCAGCTTGGTTGGGTGGCTGATTGCGCACCTAAGTGCGCCACGAAGGCGGTGCCGGCCTTGACCGCGCCGCCCCTCGGTACACCGTGCATTCAGCGCGCGGCATTCAGCGCCTGCGCAGGCGCCGCGCCGCGGGAAAACACCCGATCGTGTTTACCCTCGGCTGCTGGAGCCAAGCTGGGGTGCGGCCACAATTGCCCGCCGTTGCAGCCATTCGATTCAGGAGCCCAGCATGACCCGCCAGCCCAATCCAGCAACGCCGGAAGCGGCCAGCGCCTTGAGGCGGCGTACCGCCTCGGGCGGGGCCCTCGCGGCCGCGCTCATGCTGGCAGGCTGCGCCCTGATCAACCCCCCAGCGGCTGCGCCACCACCCGCAGAGCCCGGCGCACCGCCCAAGACAGCCCTGTGGGTGGGCAACAGTTTTTTCTACTACAACAACAGCATGCACGGGCAGGTGGGCAGTTGTTGCGGGCGGCCAACCCGGGGGCCAGCGGCTATCGCAGCAGCTCGGCCACCATCAGCGGCGCGGGCTTGAACTGGCATGACATGGAGGCTCACTTCAAGCCGCAGGGCGTGGCCTCGTATTCGTTCGACGGCAACAACAACGTGGTCTTCAACACGTTCAGCAAGCCGTTCGACGTGGCCATCATGATGGACTGCAGCCAGTGCCCCATCCACCCGCAGTTGGCGCCGCTGTTCCGTGAATTCGCGGCCAAGCACAGCGCCACGGTACGCAAGCATGGCGCCGAGCCGGTGTTGTTCATGTCCTGGGCCTACGCCGACCGGCCCGAGATGACCGAGCAACTAGCCAATGCCTACGTCAACGTGGCCAAGGAAAACCGCGCCAAGGTCGTGCCCGCCGGCCTGGCCTTCGCGCGCGCCATCGCCGGGCGCTCCGACGTCAACCTCTACGCCGCCGACAAGCGCCACCCCAGCCTGGAAGGCACCTACCTGGCGGCGTGCACGGTGCTGGCCTCGGTGTATGGCCAATCGCCCGTGGGCAACCGCTACACCGCGGGCCTGCCGGCCGAGCAGGCGGCGTACCTGCAAGTCGTGGCGCTGGAAACGGTGCGGGCGTTTCGCCAGCCCTGACGCCGGCGTTGCCTGACATGGCCAGCTTGCACATCGCCGTCGTCGACGATGAACCCGACATCACCCGTTTGCTCGGCCACTACCTCAGCACGCAAGGCTTTCGCGTCAGCGAGCTGGCGTCTGGCGCGGCGCTGATGGCCTTGCTGCCGGCGGACCCGCCCGACCTGGTGCTGCTCGACCTGGGCCTGCCCGGCGAAGACGGCTTCGTCATCGCGCGCCAGTTGCGCGAACACTGGCGCTGCGGGTTGATCATCGTCAGCGGCCGCGGCGACTCCGTTGACAAGGTGGTGGGCCTGGAGATCGGTGCCGACGACTACGTCACCAAACCGTTCGACCTGCGCGAACTGCTGGCGCGCATCAAGGCCGTGGCGCGTCGTCTGGGTGACAGCGATACGACGCCGGCGCCGCTGCAAACAGGCAGCCCCGTGGAGCGCGAGCGCTGGCGCTTCGACGGCTACGAGCTGGACCTGGCGGCGCGGCGGCTGACCGATGCGCAGGCACGCGAAGTGGCGCTGACCGGCGGCGAGTTCGACTTGCTGTGCACCCTGGTGCGCCACGGCGGGCGCGTGCTGTCGCGCGACTTTCTGCTCGACGCCACGCGCGGGCGCGACGGTGGCCCGTTCGACCGCACCATCGACGTGCTGGTGGCGCGTTTGCGCAAGAAGCTTGAAGCCGACCCGCAAGACCCGCAGCTCATCAAGTCGGTGCGCGGCGCGGGCTACATCCTGGTGTCGCGCGTCAGTGCCCTCTGAAGGCCGGCTTGGCGCATCGCGATGAGTGAATCGTTAGCAGTGCCGGACGAGCGCGGCTCGTTGTTCCATTCGATCTTCGAAGCGGTGCCCGATGCGCTGCTGCTGGTGGATGGTGCCGGGCAGATCGTGCGCGCCAACCCGGCGGCCAGCCGCTTGCTGGGTTACTCGCTGGATGAACTGAACGGCCTGGCGGTTGACGCGCTGGTGCCTGAGGCGATACGCCCGCGCCACCGGGCGTACCGCGACGGCTACGCCCACCGCCCCGTGGCGCGGCCCATGGGCACGCAGATGGAACTGGTGGCGCGCTGCAAAGACGGCAGCGAGGTGATGGTCGAGATTGCGCTGAGCCCACTGCGCGGTGAAGGCCAGCCTTACGTGGTGGCCGCGGTGCGCGGCGTGCAAGACTACCCACGCGTGAAGCAAGCGTTGCAGCGTGCCCGCTACAGCGAGGCCATTGCGCGCATCGGCGCCATGGCGGTGGACACGCGCGACCCCGAACTGCTGCTGCGCGAGGTGCCCGCCGCCGCCGCGCAAGGCCTGCAAATTGACGCCGCCGTGGTGTCATTGCTCGACACCGGGCGGCAATTTTTTGCGGCCGCCGCCGCCGTGGGCTTCGAGGCCGTGCGCCTGCCCGGCAACCAGGTGGCCAACCGGCCCGACACGCCGGCCGGCTACGTGCTGGCGCAAGGCGGCCCGGTGTTTGTGGACGACTACGAAGCCGAGCGCCGCTTTGTCGTGCCGCCGGCGTTCTTGGCGGCGGGCTTTCGATGCGGCGTCGGCGTGCCGCTGTCAGACCGTGGCCAGACCATCGGCGTGCTCGGCGTGCATGCGCGTGCGCCGCGCCAGTTTGGTGACGACGATGTGCGCTTCTTGCAGTCACTGGCCAACTTGCTGGCCAGCAGCCTGCAGCGCGACCAGACCGAAGCCGCGCTGAGCCATGCGCAGCGCCTGGAAACCGTGGGCCAGCTCACCGGCGGCATCGCGCACGACTTCAACAACCTGCTCACCGTGATCCAGGGCAACTTGCAGGTGCTGGAAGATCTGCCCGCAATCAGTGCCGACCCCGCCGCGCAACAGATGCTGGCCGCAGCGGCGCGCGCCAGCCGGCGCGGCGCTGAACTGACGAGCAAACTGCTGGCGTTCTCGCGCCGCCAGGTGCTCAGCCCGAGCCGCTTGGACACCGGCGCCTTGCTGCACTCATTGGCCGACATGCTGCAGCGCACGCTGGATCCGCGCATCCGCATCGACTGCCAGGCGGCAGAGAAACTGTTTGCGCTGGTCGATGCCGGGCAGTTGGAGTCAGCGCTGTTGAACCTGGCCATCAACGCGCGCGACGCCATGCCCGAAGGCGGCAGGCTGAGCTTTGCTTGCCGGCGCTGCGCCGAAGTGCCGCTTGAGCTGGCCGACGAGGCGCACAGCGCGCATGCACCGCCCGGTTATATCGAGATCGATGTCAGCGACACCGGCCACGGCATGAGCGAAGCGGTGCGCGAACGCGCTTTCGAGCCCTTCTTCACCACCAAGGAAGCCGGGCGCGGCACCGGCCTGGGGCTGAGCACGGTGTATGGCTTCTTGAAGCAGTCGCACGGTGCGGTGAGGCTGCGCACCCAAGTGGGGGTGGGCACCACGGTCACGCTGATCCTGCCGCGGCACCGGCGCAGCGAAGCCACCCACGCCGCCAGCGCCGATCTCGGCGTGGCCTTGCCCGCGGGCCTGGACGTGCTGCTGGTGGAAGACGAACCCGAGGTGCGCAGCGTGGTGCGCCGGCAGTTGCTGGCGCTGGGTTGCGTGGTGACTGAAATGGCCAACGCCGAGCAGGCGCTGGCCCACCTGGCGCAGGGTGGCCCAGGCGCGCGGCATGACCTGCTGCTCACCGACATCGCATTGGGTGGTGGCCTGGACGGCACGACCCTGGCGCGCCAGGTACACGAGCGCTGGCCGACCATGGCGATGCAATTGATGAGCGGCTACGCCACGGAACTGCTCCAGCAACGGGGCGCGCAGCCGCTGGCCGCCGAGCTGCTGCGCAAGCCCTTTGAGCGCGATGCCCTGGCGCAGGCGCTGAGCCGGGCTCTGGCGCGGCGCCACCCGGCGGCCTGAAGTGCGCCCCCAGGCCGACGACTTTGTCGTCCGCCCCCCGCGAGGATCAAGCCAAATGGCAAAGCCACATTTGCTTGTGAGGATGCTGCGTTGGTAGGCTTGCGCGGCCAGACCGGTAGGCGAATTCGATACGCTTCGACTATGGAAAAAATAGCATCAATGAATTCGACTCATGACTTCGATCTGCCTAGACTTGCTTCGCATGCCCGGCGTTGCCGGACTTCCATGCGAGGAGACACTCAATTGATCAAGCCAGCCCAGCCACCGCGAGGGCTTCTCGTGCCAGCAGGTCGCGGCTGGCCTGCCGCTCAAGCCGAAGTCCCATTCAAATCACGCACTCCGGTGCACACGAACTAAAGGAGATTGAAACCATGTCAACCGAAACCAAGTGCCCGTTTTCTGCCGCCACCAGTACACATGCATCGGCCGGAGTCCAGGCGAACGCGCAGTGGTGGCCCGAACAGCTGAACCTGAAGATCCTGCACCAGCAGTCTTCGCTGTCCGACCCCATGGGTGAAGCGTTCAACTACGCTGAGGAATTCAAGACCCTCGACCTCACTGCGGTGATCAAGGATCTGCACGCCTTGATGACGGATTCGCAGGCCTGGTGGCCTGCCGACTGGGGCCACTACGGCCCGCTCTTCATCCGCATGACCTGGCATGCGGCGGGCACCTACCGTATCGGCGACGGTCGCGGCGGCGCCGGCAGCGGCGCGCAGCGCTTTGCGCCGCTCAACAGCTGGCCCGACAACGTGAACCTCGACAAGGCGCGACGCCTGTTGTGGCCGATCAAGCAGAAGTACGGCCGCAAGCTGTCGTGGGCGGACCTGCTGGTGCTGACGGGCAACGTCGCGCTGGAATCGATGGGCTTCAAGACTTTCGGCTTCGGCGGCGGCCGACCCGACATTTGGGAGCCGCAGGAAGACATCTACTGGGGTTCGGAAACCAAGTGGCTCGGCGGCGACATCCGCTATGCGCACGGCTCCCCAGGCATCGACAAGGCTGGCGCGGTGTTGCCGACCGACGACTCGGCCGACGGCGACATGCACTCGCGCGACCTGGAACAGCCGTTGGCGGCTGTGCAGATGGGCCTGATCTACGTGAACCCGGAAGGCCCGGACGGCAACCCCGATCCGCTGGCTTCGGCGCGAGACATCCGCGAGACCTTCGCCCGCATGGCGATGGACGACGAGGAGACCGTCGCGCTCACCGCCGGTGGCCACACCTTCGGCAAGGCCCACGGTGCCGGCGATGCAGCGCTCGTCGGCCGCGAGCCCGAGGCCGCAGGCATCGAGCAACAAGGCCTGGGCTGGAAGTCCGCCCACGGCAGCGGCATCGGCGGCGACCTCATCAGCAGTGGCATCGAAGGCGCCTGGACCAACAACCCGATCAAGTGGGACAACGGCTACTTCGAAAACCTGTTCGGCCACGAATGGGTGCTCACCAAGAGCCCTGCCGGCGCCCACCAGTGGACGCCCAAGGACCCCGCTGCGCACATCGTGCCCGACGCCCATGACCCGAGCAAGCGCCGCTCACCGTTGATGACCACGGCCGACATGGCCATGCTCATGGACCCGGCCTACGAGAAGATCTCGCGCCGCTACATGGCCAACCCGCAGGAGTTCGCCGACGCCTTCGCCCGCGCCTGGTTCAAGCTGACCCACCGCGACATGGGGCCGATTGCCCGCTACCTCGGCCCGCTGGTGCCGAAGGAAGAGCTGATTTGGCAAGACCCGGTGCCGGCCCTCGACCATGCACTGGTCGATGACAAGGACATCGCGGCGCTGAAAGCCAAGGTACTCGCATCCGGACTGTCCGTCCCACAACTGGTCAGCACCGCCTGGGCGTCGGCTTCGACCTTCCGCGGCAGCGACAAACGTGGCGGCGCCAACGGCGCGCGGCTACGCCTGGCTCCACAAAAGGACTGGGAGGTCAACCAGCCGGCCGAGTTGGCGAAGGTGCTGTCCAGCCTGGAAGCCATCCGCAGCGACTTCAACCAGGCTCAGTCCGGCGGCAAGAAGGTCTCGCTGGCCGACTTGATCGTGCTGGGCGGCTGCGCCGCGGTCGAGGCCGCGGCGAAGCAGGCTGGCGTCGATGTGAAGGTGCCGTTCTCGCCGGGCCGCACTGATGCCTCGCAGGCGCAGACCGACGTGGAGGCCTTCGCCGTGCTCGAGCCGAAGGCGGACGGCTTCCGCAATTACGCCCGCAAGGGAATTGAAGCGGCAGCGGCCGAAATGCTGGTGGACAGGGCGCAGCTGTTGACCCTCACGGCCCCGGAGATGACTGTGCTGATCGGGGGCATGCGCGCCCTGAATGCGAACGCCGGGCAGTCGCCGCACGGCGTGTTCACCCAACGCCCCGGAACCTTGAGCAACGACTTCTTCGTGAACCTGCTCGACATGGGCACAACATGGCAGCGCTCGACCACGGCCGGTGGGGTGCTGGAGGGTCGCAACCGCGCCACCGGCGCCGTCAAGTGCACCGGCACGTTGGTTGATCTCGTGTTCGGCTCGAACTCCCAGTTGCGGGCGCTGGCCGAGGTCTATGCCAGTGCGGACGCGCAAGCGCAGTTTGTGCGTGAATTCGTCGCGGCCTGGGCCAAGGTGATGAACCTGGATCGCTTTGACCTCAAGTGATCTGAGCGGCGTGCGGCGCTCGGCCGTCTGACGCTGAGCGGCTTCGACCTGGTACCGGGCAGCCGGTACCGGGCGAAGGCCCGCCCTGCGCGTCGCCGCTGCCCAAGCTGAATTTCGCTATTGCAACAAGGCTGCCGGCGCGCTGCCCGCCACGCAGCGGCGCACGAATTCGCTCAGCGCGCCCACGTCGGGGATGCGCACGTCGCGGCGGTCTTTCTCGGCCAGCCCAATGACCTTGTCGCGCGCCAGGCGCGAGAACGCGCGGCTCACCGTTTCCAGCGTCATGCCCAGGTAGTTGCCGATCTCGGCCCGCGACATGCGCAGCGTGATCTGGTCGGTGCGCAGGCCGCGGTCGGCCAGGGAATCGGCCCAGAAGCGCAGGAAGTCGGCCACCCGCGCGTCGGCCGGCAGCGTGCACAGAGCCAGCATCGAGTCGCGGTCGCGCGCGATCTCGCGGCTCATGGCCGCATGCAGCGTGGCCATCAGGGCCGGCTGCCCGGTGCAGGCCTGCAGCAAGGCGGCGTAGGGGATGGCCCAGACTTCACCCACGTCCATGGCGATGGCGTCGCAACCGTGCTGGCCTTCGGCAATCGCGTCCAGGCCCAGCCAGTCGCCCTTGAAGTGCAGGCCCACGACCTGCTCGCGCCCGTCACTGGCCAGGTTCACGGTCTTGACCATGCCGGAGTTGATGATGAACAGGTTGTCCATGCGCTCGCCAGCATGGACGATCACATCGCCCGCATGCACCACGCGGCGGCTGGGTGCGAGTTGCTGCTGCAACAGCGCAAGCGTGGCGCTGATGCGCTCGCCGGCTTGCCGGGTGTCATGAGCGCTGCGGTGGGCGGTGCGGGCCTGAGCTGGCATGTCGAACCTCTTGGTGAAGTGGGGTTGCATGCAAGGCTAGGCAGCGCCCGGCAACGGCCTGCGCATCGCGTGTTAACCGCTGGTGTGGCTGTGTTGCAGTGTGTGAACGGCGTGTTTCAACACCGCGGCCAGTACAGCGCTTGGGAACCCGCCACGCCGGCGGCTTCGCGCCTGGCTTGCGCCTCCGGCAGGCGCGCCCGCATAGCCGATTCGTCAGTTTCACTCGACTGGGGGGCTTGGCTTTGATCCGCATCACAGTGGCAGGCGCTGCCGTGGCTAGGCTTCGAGCCGCGGCACATGATGTGGCGCAGGCTGCCCGAACTTGACCTTCTTCAACCCGCGTTCACAAACCACCGCCAAGAGCGTGCGCAACGTGGCCGCATGCCCGGCGCCACCCGAGGCCGTGCTGCTTCAAGATGGCCCAGCGCTGGTCGCGGCCGCGCTGGCGCTCATGCATGCAGCGCCCGCCCAGACGTTGCGTGGCCGCCATGTCGCGGTGCTGGCGGAGTCGGGCGTGGCGGGCGTGGACGGCGTGGACAGTTGGATCGAGGCCTTCAGTAATGCGGCCTGCGCCCTGGGTGCGGTGGTGGTGCATATCCAGCCCAGCAGCTTGCTGCTGGCCACGCCGCGGGCACAGCGCCACACCGCGCACGCCTTGGGCCGGCTGTATGCCGCGCTGGCGTGCGCCGGCCTGGAGCCTGCAGCGCAGGGTGCGTTGCAACGCTGGTCTGGGGTGCCGGTGTTCGGCGCGCTGGCCGCGCCCGAGCACCCGAGTTGGGCGCTGGCCGCGGAGCTGGCCGCGCGCGAACGGGCGCTGCTTCCCGCCGCGCTGCGGCCGCAGCCGCCGCCACCTTTGCACGAGCACCACCGATACATCATGCAGGCCTGGCTGGCGCACTGCGTGATGTCGGTGTAAGGGTCGGTGTAAGGGTCGGTGTAAGGGTCGGCGTGAGGGCCGTGCCGGGTTCAGGCCGGCGCCATGCCGGCGCGGCGCAGCACGGCGCGCAGCCGCTCGATCTCATCGAGCAGATCGAGCATCACCGCCACGCTGTGCAGGTTGGCTTCGAAGTCACGCTGCAGCCGATTGATGCGCCGCACGCGCGCCAGCTCGGCGCCGCCGAAGCGCCACTCGGGCTGCTGCACCGCGGGTTGAAGCAGGCCTTCATCGACCAGTTCGCGGATGAAATCGGCTTGCGCGCCGCAGGCCGCGGCAAAGGCCTCCAGGGGCAGGGCGTGCTCATCGAGCAAGCACACGCCGAAGGCGATGGCGCTGGCGTTCATGGGGCAGCCTCCTGTGTGGCGCGCGGGTCGAACGCCAGGTCTTGCGCCATTTGGCGATAAGCCGCGCGCGCCTGGTCGGTGTTGGCCGGGGGCAGCACGACGTCGAGTTGCACGTAGAGGTCACCTGGCGTGGCGCGCTCGCCAATGGCCGGGATGCCACGCCCGCGCAGGCGCAATTTGCGCCCGTTGCCCGAGCCTGCCGGCACGCTCATTTCCAGCGTGCCGCCTGGCGTGAGCACGTTCACCATCGCGCCCAGTGCGGCCTCCCAGGGCGCCACGGGCAGCGTGAGGTAGAGGTCGGCGCCATCCACTCGCCACAGCGCGTGGGGTGCGAATTCAACTTCCAGGAACAAGTCGCCGCGCGGCGCCTCACCCAGTGCAGCGTCCGCCCCCAGGCCCGCTGAACCCTGACCCGCCAGGCGGATTTGTTGGCCGGCGCGGATGCCCTTCGGAATGGCCACCTGCAAGCGGCGTTCGTTCAGCACCACTTGGCCGTTCGCACCCAGCTCGGGGCTGTGCAGGCTGATTTCGCGCACCGCGCCGCTGAAGGTGTCTTCCAGCGGCACCACGATCTTGGCGTGGTGGTCACGCCCGCGCCGCGGCGCTTCAGCCTGGCCTGGCCGAAAGCGTGCATCGCCGCGCCGCTGCGCCGCGCCGAACAGGGCTTCGAAAAAGGCGCTGTGGTCGACGCCATCGCCGCCCATGTTGGGCCCGCCGCTGAATTCGAAGCCGCTGTCCCAGCCGGGTGGCGGCTCGAAAGGCTGGCCGGGCTTCGCGCCCTGGCCCACGCGGTCGTACGCGGCACGCTTTTCGGGGTCGCGCAGCACCTCGTTCGCTTCGTTCAGTTCCTGCATGCGCGCCGCCGCATCCTTGGCCTTGCTCACGTCGGGGTGGTGCTTGCGCGCCAGGCGGCGAAAGGCCTTCTTGATCTCGTCGGCAGTGGCGCTGCGCGGCACGCCGAGCACTTGGTAGTAGTCCTTGAACTCCATCTGCCAAGCTTATACAGCCGCCGGTGCTTGCTCAAGCCGTTGCCGCACTGGAATGCACGGATGCTGCTGCGCCCCAGCCCGGGCACACTGCGCCGACACCCTCTCAAGCCAAGCCAACCCCATGAGCGACCCCTACCTCGGCCTGCACGCCGGCACTTTTTTGATTCCGGCACAGGAACGCATCGTGCATGGCCAACCGGCAGGCGCGGCGGTGCGGGCCGAGGCCGAACGGCTGGGTGCGCGGCGCGTCTTCCTCATTTCCGGCCGCTCGCTCGGCAGCATGGCCGACGGCCCCTTGCAGCGCGTGACCCTGGCCCTGGGTGAGCGCCACGCCGGCAGCTTTGCTGCCGTGCGCGCACACAGCCCGCGTGAAGACGTGATCGCGGCCGCGGCCGCCGCGCGCGCTTGTGGTGCCGACTTGCTGGTCGGCGT
>JAYUHT010000296.1:0-4888 GCA_043766725.1 Burkholderiales bacterium
CGTGTAGGTGACTTCCAAGTCGCGCGGGCGCGGCAGGTCAATCTCGCGCCGCGCCACGATGCGCCCAGGGCTCTTGCTCATCACGTACACGGTGTCAGCCAGAAAGACGCTTTCGCGCAGATCATGCGTCACCAAGATGACGTTGAATTTCTGCTGCGCATGCAGGTCGCGCAGCGCGCACCACAGCTCTTCACGCGTGAACGCATCGAGCGCGCCAAAGGGTTCATCGAGCAGCAGCAGCTTGGGCTCGTGCACCAGTGCGCGGCAGATGCTGGCGCGCTGCTGCATGCCGCCTGAAAGCTGCCAGGGGAACTTGTCTTCGTAGCCGCCCAGGCCCACGCTTTGCAGCAGCGCTCGCGCCTTGGCTTCGTATTCGGCGCGCCTGGCCTTGAAGCTGGAGCGATACGGCTCGACGATTTCCAGCGGCAGCAGCACATTGCCCACCGTGGTGCGCCAGGGCAGCAGGCTGGGCGCCTGGAAGGCCATGCCGCTGATCTTCAAGGGCCCCGTCACCGGCGCGCCGCCGATGCGGATGCTGCCGCGGCTGGGCATCTTCAGCCCCGTGGCCAGCTTCATGAAGGTGCTCTTGCCGCAACCTGAGGGCCCGACGATGGCGATGAAGCCGCCTTGCTCCACCTGCAGCGAAATGTCTTCCACTGCGAAGTGGTTCTGCGCCAGCAGCTCCTCGTTGTAGGCCAGCCAGACCTTGTCAAAATCAACAAACGAAGGCATTAACGCAACCGATTACTTTTTCGCAGGCGGCAGCACGTTCAGTTCAGCCGCGCTGGGCAGGAAGGAGCCGTTCCACACCGCATCGGGGTCGATGCGGGTCTTGGTGTTGAAGGCGTCGCTCACCTGCGAGGCCATCAGCGCCAGGCGCGGGCCGCGCACCTGGCCGAAGCCTTCGGCGCGGGCGTCGGGGCTGGCAACCACGGCATCCACCGCCATGCGCAGGCGGCGCTTGTCCAGGTCGACGTTGATGATGCCGTCGCGCTGCTTCACGTACTCAATGGCGGCGTCGGGGTTGGCCATCACTTCCTTGGCGCCCTTGGTGAAGGCCTTCAAGAAGGCGCGCACCGCTTCGGGGTTGTCTTTGATCATCTTGGGCGAAGCAATGATCACGTTACCGTACATCTTCACGCCGAAACTGCCGAAGGGCATGACCACGATGTCTTCCAGCTTCACGCCGCGCGCCTCCAGGTTGAGCAGCGAGGTGAATGAAAAGCCGGTGATGGCATCCACGTCACCCCGGGCGAGCATGGTTTCGCGCAGCGGCGGGTCCATGCTGACCCAGTTCACCGCGCCCACGCTGTTGGCCTTGGCGAAGATGGGGAAGGCGCGGCGCCCGGCATCAAAGCCCGGCGCACCGAGCTTCTTGCCGGCCAGGTCAGCGGGCTTGCTGATGCCGCTCTTCTTCAGCGCCAGCACGGCCGCTGGCGTGTTGTTGTAGACCATCATCACCGCCACCGGCTTGTTCGGTGCGTCGGGGTTGTTGGCATGAAATTCCATCAGCGCGGCCAGGTCGGCAAAGCCGATGTCATAAGAGCCCGAGGCCACGCGCGTGACCGTGCCGCCCGAGCCGTTGCCGGCGTCAATGGTCACGTCGAGCTTGGCGTCTTTGTAGTAGCCCTTGGCGGCCGAGGCCAGGAACAAAGCGGCTGGGCCTTCGAAGCGCCAGTCGAGCTGGAACTTGATGGGTGTGGTTTGCGCGGTGGCCAGCAAAGGCAGGGTGGCCAGTGCCGCGGTGGCGGCAAGCAGGGCGCGGCGGGTCGATTGAATAGACAACATGCGTACGGGGCTCCGAAGGTCAGTTGCAACTTGATTCAAATTCGTGTCGAACGTCAAGAGCAAATTTTGGGCCCTGGCCAAAGGCCCGCTGCTCCGGGTTGACCCGCGAGGTGGCGGGCAACACATTGGCGGCCAAGCGCAAACACAGCCGCGCTCTGGATTTGTGGTCGGCTAGCTGTTTGTAGGTATTGACCGTCACACGCGCAGAGTCTCCACTCCCATGGCTTGAGCAACGCTACGACCCCATCCAAGAGGAGTGATCGATGAATATCCGAAATCTGGCTATCCCCATGCTGGCGTCCATGACGTTGGCCTGCATGGCGCCAACCATCGCCCGCGCGGACGACGCTGCGCGCGATCTTTACCCCGTCTGGGGGCCCGGCGAAGCGCCCAACGTGTTTCGCGCCACCAAGCTCACGCCCGACGGCCGCGCCACCTTGCGCCCCTCGCGCAAGGCGCAAACACTGCCCGGCCCGACGCGTGAGGTTTTGGGCGGCCCGCTGTTGGCCGCTGAGCAGGCCTATGCGCTGCGGGCGTACCCCGAAGTGGACGTGACGATTGAGCAAACCCTCAACGCGCAGCGGGCGTTTGGCGCCATCCGGGCACGCGGCCTGGGCCACGGCAAGAACACGGTCGGGCAATGGACGATGGTGGGCCCATCCAATGCGCTTTTCCCGGCGGTGCTGGCCTTCAGCGGCAACGACTACACCACGGCCGGGCGCATCACCGCGCTGGCCATTGCGCCCACTTGCGCTGTCGGCAATAAATGCAGGGTCTGGGCCGCGGCAGCCGGCGGTGGCGTCTGGCGCACTGATAACGCGCTGGCCGGTTCCGGCCCGAGCTGGGCTTACGTTTCCGGCAGCTTCGCCACCAATGCCATCGGTGCGCTCACTTATGACGCCGCGCGCGGCACCTTGTATGCCGGCACCGGCGAGCCCAATGCATCGGGCGATTCCGAGGCTGGCCTGGGCATCTACAAGTCGAACGATGGTGGCGACACGTGGGCTGCACTGCCCGGCATTGCGCCGGCCAGTGGCGCCTTCCTGGGCGGCCCGTTTGCCCATGGCCGCAGCATCTCAGCCATCGTGGTTCACCCTGGCAACGCCAGCATCCTTTACGTCAGCACGGCACGCGGGGTGCGCGGCGTCAGCTCGGCCACGGGCGGCGCCACCTCCAACCCGCCGCCGACGCTTGCGCCGCCGTTCGGCCTGTGGAAGTCCACCGACGGCGGCGCCACCTTCAGCCTCATCTGGAACGGTAACGCCTCGATTCGCGGCGTGAACAAGGTGGCGCTTGATCCGAACAATCCGGACATCGTCTATGCCGCTGCGTGGCAACAAGGTGTGTGGCGCTCGGTCAGCGGTGGGGCCTTCACCCAGATCGTCACGCCCGCGGCGCCAACGCAAAACACTGATCGCGCCGAATTTGCCGTGACGCCGATTGCAGGTGGCAAGACGCGCATGTATGTGGGCGATGGTTCCACCGGGGCACCCGCCTCGAAAGTGCTGCGCAGTGACGACGCCGCCGCTGCCGTCCCCACATTCGCCAACCTCACGAATGTGCAGAACGCCAACTACTGCACCGGCCAATGCTGGTACGACAACTTCGTCTACACCCCACCCGGCTACCCCGATGTGGTGTACCTGGGTGGCTCGTTCCAGTACGGTGAATTCGGCGGGCGCTCGAACGGCCGCGCCGTCTTGCTGTCAACCGATGCCGGTGTGAGCTACACCGACATGACCTGGGATGCGTCGTCCGACACCGCCCCCACCGGCCTGCACCCTGACCACCACGCCATGGTCACTGTGCCGGGCAACCCGCTGCTGTTCATCAATGGCTCCGACGGTGGCCTGTTCCGCTCCAGCGGCACAGTCAGCAACGTGGCTTACCAGTGCAGCGCACGTGGCTTGAGTGCAGCGTCGCTGGCGCTGTGCCAGCAGTTGCTTTCGCGCGTGCCCACGCACCTGTTCAGCATGAACAAGGGCATGTCCACCTTGCAGTTCCAGAGCCTGTCGGTCAACCCGTTCAACCCCAAGCACTTGATGGGCGGCACGCAGGACAACGGCACCTACGAGACCACCGGTTCGGCTGTGGTCTGGCCGGGCATCATGTACGGCGATGGCGGCCAATCGGGCTTCAGCGCCAGCGACGGCGCCCTGCGCTTCAACACCTTCACCGGCCAGGCCAATGACGCCAACTTCCAGAACGGCGACCCGACCAAGTGGGTGGTGATCGGAGGGCCCATCGCCTCCAGCCCCGAGAGCGCGCTGTTCTACCCGCCCATCATCGCCGACCCCAACCCAGCAGTCGGCCAGACCATCTTCCAGGGCTCGCAAAGCGTCTGGCGCACACAGAACTGGGGCGGTGACCAGGCCTACCTGGAAGCCAACTGCCCTGAGTTCACCACCGCATCAAACAACCCGGCGTGTGGCAACTTCGTTCGCATCGGGCCGAACCTCACCGCGGCCGGGCTGGGCACCCGAGGCGGTGGCAACGTGGGCGCGTTGGCTCGCGCCAAGGGCGACACCGGCACCTTGTGGGCGGCCACCACCACTGGCCGCGTTTTCGTGTCGAGCAACGCTGACGCGCCGGCCGCAAGCGTGACCTTCACGCGCGTGGATTCAACGGCAGTCAACGCGCCGGGCCGTTTCGTCAGCAGCATCGCGGTCGATCCGGCCAACCCCAACCGGGCGTTCATCAGCTACTCAGGCTACAACTTCAACACGCCTGCGCAGCCTGGCCATGTTTTCGAAGTCACGTTCAACGGTGCAACGGCTACATGGCTTGATCGCAGCTACGACATCGGCGACCTGCCGGCAACCAGCGTGGCCTACGACGACGTTACCGGCGACGTGTATGCGTCAAGTGACTTCGGTGTGATGCGCCTGGCGGCTGGCACCAGCAGCTGGGTCGTGGCGGGTGTGGGCATGCCCTTTGTTGAAGTGGCCGGCCTGACCATCGTGCCCGGCGCGCGCAAGCTTTACGCCGCCACGCATGGCCGCAGCGCCTGGGGCTTGACGCTGCCTTGATCTGATCGAGCGTTGGAGCCGATTCAGGGGGTGCTGCCAGGCTGGCAGCACCCCCTGCTGTTTGGGGCGTT
>JAYUHT010000297.1:0-4882 GCA_043766725.1 Burkholderiales bacterium
CTCGTCACCGCACTCACCGGCCCCATCAACGAACTTGAGCAGCGCATTCTGGACTCCATGCCCGCCATTGAGCGCTGGTTTCGCCTGGAATGGATGGAGCACACACCGCCGTTTTACAGCTCGGTGGACATTCGCAATGCCGGCTTCAAGCTCGCCCCGGTGGACACCAACCTGTTTCCCGGCGGCTGGAACAACCTGACCACGCCGATGCTGCCGCTGGCCGTGCAGGCGGCGATGGCGGCCATCGAGAAAATCTGCCCCGAGGCGCGCAACCTGCTGCTGATTCCCGAAAACCACCCGCGCAACACCTTCCACATGAGCAGTGTGGCGCAGTTGCGGCGCATTTTCCACATGGCCGGGCTGAATGTTCGGGTCGGCTCGATCGACCCCGACATCAAGCAGCCCACCACCATCGACCTGCCCAATGGCGAAAGCGTGACCCTGGAGCCCGTCATCCGCAAGAAGGGCGGGGGCCGCGGTCGCCTGGGGGTGAAAGACTTTGACCCCTGCACCATCTTGCTCAACAACGACCTGATTGCCGGCATCCCCGGCATTCTGGAAGAGATTCACGAGCAGTACCTGCTGCCGCCGCTGCATGCGGGCTGGTCGGTACGGCGCAAGAGCACGCACTTCAAGAGCTACGAAGAAGTCTCCAAGCGGTTTGGCAAGCTGCTGGGGGTGGACCCGTGGCTCATCAACCCGATGTTTGACAAATGCGGCGAGGTCAATTTTGACAGCGGCTCGGGGGTTGAAGACCTCACCAGCAGCGTCGATGCGCTGCTTGCCAAGATCAGGAAAAAATACAAGGAATACGGCATCAACGAAAAACCCTTTGTGGTCGTCAAGGCCGACAACGGCAGCACCGACGGCATGGGCATCATGACGGTGCGCGACGTGAAAGACCTGGACGCCCCGAACCGCCACGCCAAAAATAAGAACGGGCCGATCAACGACGCCCATCAAATCCACGACGTCATCATCCAAGAAGGCGTTTTGACCCACGAGCGCATGAATGACGCCGTGGCCGAGCCCGTGGTGTACATGATGGACCGCTACGTGGTGGGCGGCTTCTACCGCATTCATGCCGAGCGCGGCGTCGATGAAAACCTCAACGCACCGGGCTCGCGGTTTGTCCCGCTGGCGTTTGCCGAGAGTACGCACTTGCCCCAGCCCGGCATGAAGCCCGGAGCCAGTGCGCCCAACCGCTTTTACATGTACGGCGTGATCGGCCGACTGGCCATGTTGGCCGCCGCCTACGAACTGGAAGCCACCGACCCCGAGGCCGAGAACTACGACTGAATGGGCGCCCGCGCGCGGCTGTATGGGGCCGCAACACGGGCACAATCAGCGGCTCAGAAAGAGCCATGAGCGCCGAACGCACACCCTCCTCTCCCGGCGCAGTCGCAGCACTCACACTCGCCGCCATCGGCGTTGTTTACGGTGACATCGGCACCAGCCCGCTGTATGCGCTGAAGGAAGTCTTCGCGCCCGGCCGCGTGCCGCTCACAGCCGACAACATCCTGGGCATCCTGTCGCTGGTGTTCTGGACGCTGACGGTGGTGGTGTCCATCAAGTACGTGGTGCTCATCCTGCGTGCCGACAACCACGGCGAGGGCGGCCTCATCGCCATGCTGGCGCTGGCCTCCGTGGCGGTCAAAGACAAGCCCGTATTGCGCCGCCGGCTGCTCTTGCTGGGCATCTTCGGTACGGCCATCTTCTTCGGCGACGGCGTCATCACGCCGGCGGTCAGCGTGCTCGGTGCGGTTGAAGGCCTGGAGGTGGCTGCGCCTGGCCTGCACCGCTTTGTCGTACCCATTTCGCTGATCGTGCTGACGGCCTTGTTCGTGACGCAGCGCTTTGGCACGGCGGTGGTGGGGCGCATGTTCGGGCCGGTCACCCTGATCTGGTTCGTGGTGCTGGCGCTGCTGGGCGCGGGGCACATCGCGCAGAACCCGCATGTGCTGGTGGCCGTGTCGCCGCACTACGCGCTGGGTTTCCTGCTCGGCCAGCCTGGCGTCGCCTTCGTGGCGCTGGGCTCGGTGGTGCTGTGCGTCACGGGCGCCGAAGCGCTGTATGCCGACCTGGGCCACTTCGGCAAGCGGCCGATACGCCTGGCCTGGTTCGCGGTGG
The DNA here is from genome assembly GCA_043766725.1 of Burkholderiales bacterium. GTDB lineage: Bacteria > Pseudomonadota > Gammaproteobacteria > Burkholderiales > Burkholderiaceae_C > Rubrivivax. Next base: position 2,131 of record JAYUHT010000297.1, read on the forward strand.
TCATGCCGGCGCTGCTGCTGAACTATTTCGGTCAGGGCGCCATGCTGCTGGAACACCCCGAAAACGCCCGCAACCCCTTCTACGAAATGGCGCCGCAATGGGCGCTCTACCCGCTGATTGCGCTGGCCACAGCGGCCGCGTCCATCGCCTCGCAGGCGCTGATCACGGCGGCGTTTTCGGTGTCCAAGCAGGCCATGCAACTGGGCTATCTGCCGCGCCTGCGCATCCTGCACACGAGCGTGCGCGAAACCGGCCAGATCTATGTGCCCTTCGTGAACTGGGCGCTGTACGCCTTCGTCGTCTTCGCGGTGGTGATGTTCGGCAGCAGCAGCGCGCTGGCCTCGGCCTACGGCATCGCCGTCACCATCGACATGACCATCACCACGGTGATGACCTTCTTCGTTATCCGCTGGGCCTGGGGTCTGTCACTGCCGCTGTGCATCGCCGCCACAGGCTTCTTCTTCGCCGTGGACCTGACCTTCTTCGCCGCCAACGCCGTGAAGGTGCTGGAAGGCGGCTGGTTCCCCTTGCTGATCGGGGCCGGCGTCTTCACACTGATGATCACCTGGAAGAGCGGCCGCGCGCTGATGACGGCCCGCTTGCGCGAAGAGGCCATCGACCTCGACCCCTTCCTCGAATCCCTCTTCATGAGCCCGCCCGTGCGCGTGCCCGGCACGGCCGTATTCCTCAGCGCTGAAAAGGGTTCCACGCCGTTCGCGCTGCTGCACAACCTGAAGCACAACAAGGTGCTGCACGAGCAGAACCTGTTCGTCACCGTGCAGCACCACGAAGTGCCCTGGGTCGGTTTCAACAAGCGCTGCCAGATCGACGCGCTGGGCCACGACTGCTGGGCCGTGACCCTGCATTTCGGCTTCAAGAACGACCCCGATGTGCCCGAAGCCCTGAAGCTGGTTCAGGGGCGCGGCGTGCAACTCGACGACATGGAAACCAGCTACTTCCTGAGCCGCGACACCGTCATCCCCACCTTCGGCGGCGGCATGGCGCTGTGGCGCGAAAAGCTCTTCGCCAGCATGCACCGCAACGCCTCAGCGGCGGCTGACTTTCTGAACCTGCCGGCCAACCGGGTGGTGGAGCTGGGCTCGAAGGTCGAGATTTAGGTTTTGCGCGTGGTTCACCTCCACACCATCGGCCGCACGCCAATGGCATTGGCCGCGCCGTAGGCCAACAAGGCCAGAGCCACGGCGATGAAGTTGCCATCCATCCCCAGGCCGAACCATTGCGAAAGCAACCAGCCGCCGCCCACGGCGATCAGCAGGCGCGCCACGGCGCCAGCCACCGGCGCGGCCAGGCGGCCGGCGCCCAGTGCGGCAAAGTACATCGCCATGCCCAGGCCGAAGCCGCCAAAGGCAAAACCCGTGTAGCGCAGGGCGCGCGCGGCGGTGGCCGCCACGGCGGCATCGGTGGTGAAGAGCTGTGCGAAGGCCAACGGCCACAGGCCCACTACCAGGCCCAGCGCGCCGGTCACGAGCAGTGACATGCCGCCGCCCAGCCAGGCGATGCGCCGCGCGGTGGGCCAGTCGCCCGCTCCGACGGCCCGGCCCACCAGTGCCGTGAGCGCTGCGCCCACGCCGAAGGCGATCGGCACGACCAGAAATTCGAGCCGCGCCGCAATGCCGTAAGCGGCCACCACCGCCGGCCCGTGATGGCGCAATTGCGCGGTGACGAGCAAGGTGCCCAGGTTCGACAACACGGCCAGCGCTGAAGCCGTGGCGCCCACGGCCAGGATGCGCGCAAACAGCGCCCAGGTGGGCCGGCCCCGCCAATGCGGCACGAAGCCCGCCGCGCCGCGCTGCACCAGCAGCCACAGGCCCACGGTGCTGGCCCAACTGGCCGCCGCGAAGGCCGCGCCCACGCCGGCCAGCCCCATGCCGGCGGGCTCGGCCAATGCCCAGGCCAACAGCGGTTGCACGGCCGTGCTGGCGGCCAGCACGCGCGCGGCCGGTAGGTGCTGGCCGCCGCCGCGCAGCACCGAGGCCAGCGTGTTGCTCCACCAGGCCGGCAAGGCGCCGGCGCCAAACAGCCACCAGGCATAACTGCTGGCTTGAACGGCGCTGTCGGGTCCGCCCACCGCGCGCAGCAAGGCCGGCGCCCCGACGCTCACGCCCAGGGCAAACAACAAGCCGAAGCCGCTGGCGATGATCAAGGCGTGCAACACCAGCGCGCGCGCCTCGTCGGCCCGCTTGGCGCCCAGTGCGCGGGCCACTGCCGAGACCACGCCGCCGCCCATGGCGCCGGTGCTCATCTGCATCATCAGCAACACCAGCGGCAGCAGCACCGCCCAGCCGGCGAGCGCGGCCGTGCCCTGGCGCGCAGCGAGCCAGGTTTCGATGAGCTGGGTGGCCACCTGCAGCAGCGACAGCAGCGTGGTGGGAATGGCCAGCGTCACGATGCGCCGCATGAGTTCGCCGTGCGGCACCGGGTTGTGCGTGGGTGGCAGCGGCGCTGTGGCGGCAGGTGGCGTGGGCATGCGCGGCAGCATAGTGGGCCGCGGCGCGCCCGCGTGTCACCCAGGCGCATGGCCACGCTGCGGCCCGTATCCTCCTGCCATGCGCCAGTTGCTCCGAGACTCTTCAGCGTCTGCCGTCGTGGCCGGCTTTGTGGCCGTGCGGGTGGGCTACACGAGTTCGGTGGTGATCGTCTTCGCGGCGGCCAGTGCACTGGGCGCCACGCCGGCGCAGCAGGCCTCGTGGCTGTTGGCGCTGGGGCTGGGCATGGGGGTGACGAGCATCGG
>JAYUHT010000298.1:0-12808 GCA_043766725.1 Burkholderiales bacterium
CCACACCTGGCGCTTCGAGCGCGGCGAGCTGAAGGCGGCGGCCGGCGGCGGCGCGGTTGATTGGCGCCAGCGCGTGGTCATCGTCGGCAGCCTGGGCGCTGACCGCACGCCCGGCACGCAGGCCTCGGGCCCCGAGCACCTGGCCTGGGCGCTGGCCGCCCGCGCCGCGCCGCCCGATGCGGCCGAGGCGCGGCTGCTGGCCAATGCGCCGTGGCTGCTGGCGCTGTGCGGCTTGACGGGTGCATTGGCTGCGGGCTGCGCGCTGTGGGCTTACCGCCGGGGTGCGGGCTCAACGCGGCGTGTGCTGTGGCAAGGGGCGGTGGCCGTGGCGGTGCCGCTGCTGGCCCTGGCGGCCGTGGCCACCGCCTTGCGCGCGGCCGGGTTGGTGCTGGCGCAGCTGACGCTGCCGGCGCTGGGTGTGCTGGCCGCGGCCCTGCTCAGCGGCGTGTTCACCTGGCGCTACCGCCTGTGGGCGGCACTGCACGCTGTGGCGCCGCAGCACATGAGCAGCTATGACGTCTTCGTCAGCTATTCACGCACCGACGCCACGCACGTTGCCTGGGTGCGCGAGCACATCGTGGCGCCACTGAAGGCCATGACGCGGCCCGATGGCAGTGCGTTGCGCGTGTTCTTCGACACGCATGAGATCAAGGTCGGCGACCGCTGGTTCGACCGCCTGGTGAACGCGGTGGGCGCCAGCCGCTGCTTCTTGCCGGTGTATTCGAGCGACTACCACGCCAAGCACTTCTGCCAGTACGAACTCACCGCCGCGCTGCGCCGCCACATTCAAGGCCAGGCCGAGGTGGTGCCTGTGCGCTGCGGCAACGCCACGGTGCCCGCGGCGGCCAGCGGCATTCAGTTCATCAATGCTGAAGCCGCAGGCTTCATGCAGCAGGTGCAGGCCAGGCTGGACGCTGCCTGGCGCGCTGACTTGCGCCAGGAACTATCTGGGCGCAACGACCGGCGGGTTGACGGGCGGGTTGACGGGCAGCACGATGGTCGAACGCAGCACTGAGCGGTTGATGCGCTGAATCTCAGCGGGTGGCAGGCGCACCGCGGGCTGGCTGACCACGCCCTGGCGGTAGACATTCAGCGACTGCGGCTTGGGTTGCAGCGCCGCGGGGGCGGCGCGCTGCATGAGCTGCACGCTGCTCAGCGTGGTCACCTGCTGGTCGCTTAAGCCCTGCAGCTTGATCACGTTGCCGCGCACCGGCACCACTTGGGTGGCCGTGTTGCGCGCCACCTGGAACTGGGCGCGCCCGCCGTGCAGGACCATCAAGGTGTCGGGTGTGCGCACCACCATGCACAGGCGCCGCGAGGTGACCACGATGCGCCCCTGGGCATAGCTGTCCACGCTCAGGCAGCCGGCCCGCGTCCAGCGAAAACGCGGGTCGGTGCCTTCGGCCACGTGCACCGAATCGCTTTCCCGGTCGCCGTCGATGAGTAGGTCGAACATGCCGCTGCCATTGGTGGTGAGCAGGTCGCCATCGCACACGCGGGCGCCGCTGCGCGCCGGCGTGCCGTTGCGAAACACCGTGTTGTTCAACACCGCCAAGACGCCGATCGGGCTCACGCCTGCAGCGCAGGCCGTGGGGGCCGGGGCAGGTGTGGGCGCGGGCGCCGGCACCGGCACCGGTGGCCTGGGGGCGGGTGCGGGCGTGGGTGCGGGTGCGGGGGCCGGCGCGGGTGCCGGTGTGGGTGAGGGCAGTGGCGGCGGCGGCCGCGGCGTTGGCGCGGGCCGTGGTGGCGGCGGCTCCAGCCGGTCGGCGCTGCGCGGCTCGCTGGTTTTGCAAGCGCTTGCCAGCAGGGCGGCGGCCAGGGCAGCGGCCAGCCAGGCAGGGTGCGCCGTGGGCCGGCGGCGCTGGCTGCGGGTGGGGGTGGTGGTCATCGGGCGGCCTCAGCGCGCAAGCGTGCGCGCGCAGCTCGATGCTAGAAGCGCTGCTTCAGCCTGTACAGGGCCAGGCCAGGGCCACGCGGGTGCAAGCGCGGTGCGCTTCCCGCTGTGGCTCAGCGCCCAGGCCTGGCTCGCTGGCGCCCCTTCAGACTGCGCCTTCGGGCAACCGCCCTGTTGGCGGCCCCGCGGGCTCCTGCGCCGCCAGGCTGCGTACGGCTTGCCACGCTGTGGGCGTGGCCGTGCGCTGCATCAACTTCATCGCCCGGGCTTGCAGGTTCAAGGCGTCGTCATGGTCACCGCAGCGGGTGAGCGCATCACTCACGCGCAGCAACACGGTGACTTCCCAGTTCGGGTCTGACACATGGCCAGCGCGCGCGGCTGCGGCAAAGGCATGGTCGCGCATGCGTTCCAGCGCGGCGCGGCTGGCGCTCGGGTCATCACCTTGTGCAACCACGGCCAGGTCGTAGCAGACATCGACCAGTTCGCACAGCAGGCGCACTTCGGCGTCGGCCGCACCGATCAGGTTCGACCAGCGCAGGGCTTGATCCAAATAGCGCTCGGCCAGGGCCAGCGCGTCCAGCGCGCGGTAACAGCGCGCCACCTGCGACAGCGCCAGCACCATTTCGGTGGGTTGCGCGCGCTCGCGGGCATCCAGCAGCGTGGCCAGCGCCTGGTGCAGCGCGGCCGGTGGCGGCCCATCGACATATGCCATGGCGTTGTCGAGCGGCGAAGCTGAGGCAGGGTGCGTTGCGGCCATGATGTTCAGGCGGTGGGTGGTGGCGTGGGGGCATGCTAGGTGGCGCCGCGCGGCGCCGCTGCCCCCGGGGCATGGGGACGGGCGCACGGGGCACTGGGGTGAGGGGGTGTGCCATACACCTGGCTCAAGTGGACAGGCGTGGACAGGCGTGCCTCTCTAGGGAAACCCGGGCGCAGCCCGCATCAAACCATCGCCGACAATGCGCCCATCCTTACTCGGCCCTTTTTTTGCCAATTTTGCCCGGAGCATTCATGAAGACATTTCACCCCGTCGCGCGCGCCGCAACCTGCCTGGCTGCCTGGGCTGTCACGGCCATGGCATCGGGCGCATCAGCGCAAACCGTGCTCACCGCGTCGAGCTGGTTGCAGCCTGCGCACATCCTGTCTGAAACACAAAAAGAATGGTGCGGCCTGGTCGAGCAGAAGACCGCAGGGCGGGTCAAGTGCAACATCCTGCCGCGCGGCGTGACCGCGGCGCCGGGCACCTTCGATGCCGTGCGCAATGGCCTGGCCGACCTGTCGTTCACCGTGCACGGCTACACGCCGGGCCGCTTCACCACCACGCAAATGGCCGAGGTGCCGTTCCTGGGCAACTTGTCGGAGCCCGTGTCGGTGGCGTTCCAGCGCGCCTACGCCAAGACCCCGGCCATGGCCGATGAACACAAGGGCGTGAAGGTGATCGCGGTGTTCACGCATGGCCCGGGCATCGTGCTCAATGCGAAGCGGCCGGTGACCAAGATCGACGATCTTTCGGGCATGAAGTTTCGCGTCGGTGGCGGCATGGTCAATGAGGTGGCCAAGAGCCTGGGCATGAACGTCACGCTCAAGCCCGCACCTGAAAGCTATGAGCTGCTGTCCACCGGCGTGATGGACGGCACCCTGTTCCCGGCCGAGTCGGTGGAAAGCTTCAAGATCGACAAGATCATCCGCCATGCCACCACCTTCCCCGGCGGCCTGTACAACACCAGCTTCGTGTTCATGATGAACCAGGCCAAGTACGACAAGCTGGCACCTGAAGACAAGAAGGTGATTGATGAGCTCTCCGGTGAAGTCGCCGCGCGCATGTTCGGCCGCGGCTGGGACAAGGTCGATCGCCGCGGCATGGCCTTCATGCAGGCCGCCGGCGTGCAGTTCGTCAAGGCCGACGCCGCGTTCGTGAAGGCGGTGAAGGAGCGCACTTCGGCGCTTGAAGGCAATTGGGCCAAGGCGGCTGAAGCCAAGGGTATGGCCGAGCCGCTGAAGACGCTGGCCGCCTTCCGCGCTGACATCGCCAAGCTCGAGAAGTGATCTGAACGGGTAGCCCAGGAGCACGCCGCACATGAGAAAGCTCATCGACACCCTGTGCGGCGGCCTGGCCGCGCTGGCGTTGTTCGGCATCATGTGGCTGACGCTGTTCGACGTGGCCGGGCGCAAGCTGCTCAGCCAGTCGGTGCCGGGCTCGCTGGAGCTGACCGAAATCTTGATGGTTGTGGTGATCTTCGCCGGGCTGCCGCTGGTGTCATTGCACGGCGAGCATGTGGTGTTCGATTCGCTTGACCCGTTGATCGAGGCCTGGGTGCGCCGGGCGCAGCACTTCATCGTCGATGGCCTGTGCGCCGCGGCGTTGTTCGGCGTGGCCTGGCTGTTGTGGGTCAAGGCCGGCAACATGCTTGAGTACGGTGACACCACGGCGCAACTGCACATCAGCCAAGGGCCGTTCGTCTACCTGATGAGCGTACTGTGCGCCGCCACCGGGTTGATCCACGTGATGCTGATGTTCAAGCCGGTGTCGCACCATCACCCGGGCGTTGAGCCCGGTGGCGCCACATGAGCCCGGGCGTTGAGCCCGGTGGCGCCACATGAACCCCGGCGTTGAGCCCGGGGGTGCCACATGACCCCGGGCGTTGAGCCCGGGGGTGCCACGTGATCGAAGCCCTGCTCGGCTTTGCCGCGATCTTCGTGCTCGCGGCCATGCGCATTCCGCTGGCCTTTGCCATGGGCCTGGTGGGCTTCGTGAGCCTGGGCCTGCTGCGCGGCTGGGAAGCCACGGCGGCCAGCACGGCGCAGTCCATCTACGACGCCGGCTTTGCCTACACCTTGTCGGTGGTGCCGCTGTTCATCCTCATGGGCAACTTCGTGGCCCGGGCCGGCCTGGCGCACGAGTTGTTCCGTGCTGCCTACACCTTGGTCGGCCATGTGCGCGGCGGCTTGGCACACGCCACCATCATGGCTTGCGCGGGCTTTGGCGCCATCTGCGGCTCGTCGATCGCCACCGCGGCCACCATGGCCAAGGTGGCGTATCCGTCGATGAGCAAGCTGGGCTATTCCAACTACCTGGCCACGGGCGTGATCGCAGCGGGCGGCACGCTCGGGATCATGATTCCGCCGTCGACCATCATGGTCATCTACGGCATCGTGACCGAAACCAACATCGGCAAGCTGTTTGCGGCCGGCGTGATTCCGGGCCTGCTGTGCGCCGCGCTGATGATGGTGGGCGTGGCCTTCATCACCTGGCGCGACCCCGCTGCCGGCCCGGCCGCGCCGCGTTCCAACTGGGCCGAACGCCGCGCCGCGCTGCGCGGCATCTGGGGCGTGGCGCTGCTGGTGGTGGTGGTGCTGGGCGGCATTTATGGCGGCGTGTTCACGGCCACTGAAGGGGCCGGCATCGGCGCTTCTGGCGCCTTCTTCTTCGCCTGGGCGCGCGGCGCGTTGAGCTGGAAGACGCTGATGGATGTACTGGTGGAAAGCACACGTACCACGGCGATGCTGTTCACCATCTTGATCGCGGCGATGCTGTTCTCGTCATTCGTTAACTTCACGACCATGCCGAACGACCTGAAGGAATGGATCCTGCACCTGGGCCTGAGCCCGTTGATGGTGGTGGGCGCGATGATGGTGATCTACGTGCTGCTGGGCACCATCATGGAAGAACTCTCCATGGTGCTGCTGACCATTCCGGTGTTCTTCCCCATCGTCACGCAGCTCGGCTTCGACCCCGTATGGTTTGGCGTGCTGATCGTGCTGGTGGTGCAGATTGGCCTGATCTCGCCACCCGTGGGCATGAACCTGTTCGTGCTCAACTCGCTGCTCAAAGACGTGAGCCTGCCGCAGATCTTTCGCGGCGTGTGGCTGTTCGTGCTGGTGCTGGTGGTGGCGCTGGGGCTGTGCCTTGAATTTCAATGGCTGGCGCTGTGGCTGCCCAGCTTCATGAAGTAGCGCGCTGTGCGGCGCGGCCTGGCCGCAGCCGGCGCAGCACGCGCCAACCCAGCAGTGCGCCGATGATCGCGGCGTACACCGCCACTTCAGCAAAGTTGCTCTTGGCTGCGCGCATCCAGAAAAAGTGCAGCAAGCCGAGCAGGGCGACGACATAAACCAGGCGGTGCAGGGCCTGCCAGCGCTTCACGCCCAGGCTGCGGATGGCGCGGTTGAACGAGGTGGCGGCCAACAACAGCAGGCACAACAGGCCTGAAGTGCCGACCAGGATGAACGGTCGTTTGGCGATGTCGCGCACGATGTCAGCCGCATCGAAGCCCATGTCTAACCAGGCGTAGCACAGGAAGTGCAGCACCGCGTAGAAGAAGGTGAACAGGCCAAGCATGCGCCGAAAGCGCGAAAGCGCTGGCCAACGGCATTGCACGCGCAGCGGTGTCACGGCCAGCGTGAGGCACAGGAAGCGCAAGACCCAGTCGCCCGTGCCGCGCGTCAACGCCTCGGCCGGGTTGGCGCCCAGGGTGTTCAGCAGCGCGCCGGCCAGCAGCCACACGGCGGGCATCAGCGCCAGCGCGAACACCATCGTCTTGGCGGCCGGGTGGGCCAGCAACTGGTTCATGGCCGCACAGGTCAGAAGAGCTTCTTCAGATCCATGCCCGCGTAGAGCTGGCCCACCTGGGCCTCGTAGCCGTTGAACATCTGCGTGGGCCGGCGCTTGGCCAGCAGGCCGTCATCGCCAATGCGCCGCTCCGTGGCCTGGCTCCAGCGCGGGTGGTCAACCTGCGGGTTGACGTTGGAATAGAAGCCGTATTCACTCGGCGCGGCCTGCTCCCAGCTCGTCTTGGGTTGCTGCGCCGTGAAGCGGATGCGCACGATGGACTTGCCCGACTTGAAGCCGTACTTCCACGGCACCACCAGCCGCACCGGCGCGCCGTTCTGGTTGGGCAACACTTCGCCGTACAAGCCAAAGGCGAGCAGCGCCAACGGGTGCAGGGCTTCATCCAGACGCAGGGCTTCCACGTAGGGCCAGTCGAGCGACGATGAACCCAGGCCGGGCATCTGCGCTTTATCGGCCAGGGTCACGAACTGCACGAACTTGGCGTTGCCGTTGGGCTCAGCGCGCTTGATCAATTCGGCCAACGAATAGCCCACCCAAGGAATCACCATCGACCAACCTTCAACACAGCGCATGCGGTAGATGCGCTCTTCCATGGGCTTGAGCTTGAGCATCGCATCGATGTCGTAGCTGCCGGGTTTGTTGCACTCGCCTTCAACCAGCACCACCCACGGCCGTGTCTTCAGGCTGCCGGCATGGCGCGCCGGGTCCGCCTTGTCGGTGCCGAATTCGTAGAAGTTGTTGTAGGTGGTCACGTCCTGGTACGACGTGAGTTTTTCCATCGTCATGGCGCCGGGCAGCGCGCTCTTGCTGCCGGGCAAGGCTGCCAGCTTGCCGGGTGCAGCCTGGGCCAGCGCGTCGCGTGCTGCCCAGGCGGCCAGGGCTGTGCCCGTGCCGGCTGCAGCCAGTTGTTTGAGCAGTGCGCGACGCTGCGCATAAACCGCCGGCGGGGTGATGTCCGATGCAACGGGGTGTTTGAAGCCTCGGTTCGGGTGAAAGTGCATGCTGCCTCCTGCTGCGCGTGGGTGAGGGTCGCGCGGAACGTGCAGACCTTACTGCATGCCGGCGCCAGGCGTGAAAAAGCCGGTTCAGCAACCGGCTTGTCGTGGCGGCTGTAAACGCCCGGCTTCAGCGCAGCCCGGCCATGTAGTCGCTCACGGCCCTGATCTCGCGGTCGCTCATGCGCGCGGCAATGGCCATCATGGTCGGCCCGTTGGCGCGTTGGCCGGCGCGGAAGGCGAGCAATTGCGCCTCGGCATAGTCGGCATGCTGGCCGGCCACGCGCGGGTACTGGGCCGGCATGCCCGAGCCCGCGGGGCCGTGGCAGCCCGAGCAGGCCGCAACGGCCTTGTCGGCAATGCCCGCGCGGTAGATTTTCTCGCCCAGCTTGACCAGGTCTTTCTGCTTCGCAAAGCCGGGCTTGGCCTGCTTGGCAGCGTAGAAGGTTGAGACGTTGAGCATGTCGGCTTCGCTCAGGGTGGCAGCAAAGCCTTTCATGATCGGGTTGTTGCGCTTGCCGGACTTGAACTCAGCCAATTGCTTGGCCAGGTATTCCGGGTGCTGGCCTTGCAGGATCGGGTTCGCCGGGCTGCCACGGCTGCCGTCGGCCGTGTGGCAGGCCGCGCAGACCTGGGTGGACAGATCCTGCCCCTTGGCCAGATCGGCCTTTTTGGCGGCAACACCTTCGGCGGCGAGGGCAGAACCGCACACAGCGGTGGCGAGTAGGAGGCAGACCAGGGCAAGGGGCGACTTCATGTCGGGGCCTTCGTTGAACACATTGTTGGTGCGGGAGATTCGTGCGGGTAGGTTCGTGCGGGCAGATTCAGTTGTGCCGAATCAAACCCGACGATTTTACAATGCTTCATGACAACGCTCTCCACTGCGCCTGGCGCCAACCTGAGCCCAGCCTTGAACCCAGCGCGTGAAGCCCTGGCCTGGACGCACACCGCGCGCTTCCTGACCACCGCCGCCAAGCTCGACCAACTGCCGCAAACCGAGCTGCCCGAAATCGCCTTTGTGGGCCGCAGCAACGCCGGCAAGTCCACTGCTATCAACCGCCTGGCCCAGCAAAAACGCCTGGCGTTCGCCTCGCGCACGCCGGGGCGCACGCAGCACATCAACCTGTTCGAACTCGGCCCCAAAGACGCCGCCGACACCTTGTTTGCTGACCTACCGGGCTACGGCTACGCCGCCGTGGAACGCCAGGCCAAGCTGCGCTGGCAAGAGGTGATGGCGCAGTACCTGGTGCTGCGGCGCAGCCTGTGCGGCGTGGTGGTGATGATCGATTCGCGCCACGGCTGCACGCCGCTCGATTTGCGTTTGCTGGAACTGCTGGCACCGCGCGTGGTGAACGGCTCGGTGCGGCTGTTGGTGCTGTTGACCAAGAGCGACAAGCTGTCCAAGAACGAGGCCGCCAAATCGCTGGCGGCCACGCAAGCCGTGCTGGCCGGGTTCAGTTCGGAAGAAGCCGACATCGGCATTTGCTTGTTCTCGGCGTTGTCGGGCGCGGGCGTGGGCGATGCCGCGCAGGCGCTGCACGGCTGGATCCGACCGGCCGAACACGAATCAAGTCAGGGCCGGCCGATGAACAGCACGACGCCGGCGGAACCGCTGGGTGCATAGGTCAGGCCCAGGTACAGCGGGCCGATGCCGGTGTCGGCGCCGAGGAACAGGCTGGCGCCTTTGCGCAAGTCGCTCAGCCTGATCTGGCTGCGCTGCTCCCACACATTGCCGGCTTCGAGTGTGGCGCCGATAAAGAAGCCGCGCGTGAGCACAGGCGCGGTGGGCAGGCGGCGGTACCAGGTCAGCCGGGTGAACAACAACTGGTTGCCGTAGAGCTGGCCGCTTTGGTAGCCCGACAGGTTGTGAAACCCGCCCAAGGGGTAGCGGCCCAGCAGCGCGCTGCCCTGTTGCTGCGAAAGTTGCAGCGCGGCGTGCACGGCAAACGTATCGGCAGCGATGCTGTGCACGTAGCTGCCCTGCGCCTCCAGCCGAAAGAACGACTCTTCCAGCGTGCCGCTGCGCCGCCCGCCATGAGCTTCGGCTTCGGCGCGATAACCGGCTTGCGGGAACGAGGCGAAGTCGAGCTGGTCGATGACCACGCGCGCGCGCAGGCCGGTCTCGTAGTTCAGCTCGACCACGCGCGCCCCGGTGTAGTCGGCTCCCAACAAATGCGGGCTGGTGCGCAGGATGGTTTGTGCAACCCCAAGGCGCAACTCGCCCAGCGCGGCCCAGGGTTGCCCGATGTCGAGCCCCACGCGCGACAGGGTGCGGTTGAACTGTGCTTGCTCCGTGCCATCGAGCGGCGAAAACAGGGCAACGCGCCGCTGCTCCAGGTTGGCCCAGGCCGCGGCGAACCAGTCGTTGGCCAGGCCCAGCGTCCAATTCAAGGGGTGGTAGAGCTCGGTGCTCAATGCCGGCACTTCGCCCAATTGCAGCCGGTTGCGCCACTCGGTGCCATTGGCAGTGAGCCAATGGCGGTTGTGGCTGAGCTTGAGGTTGAAGGCGCTGCGCCCGGCAAAGTCGGTTGACAAGTCCAGCCCCACGCGCAGGTAGTTCGGCCCCCAGGGCTTGTCTTCCAGTTCGAAGACCAGGCCCTCGCCCTGCTCGCGCCTCTGCAGGCTGTAGTTGGTGCGCGAATAGTCGCCGCTGGCCGCCAGGTGGCGGGTGTCGCGTTCAGCGCGCTGCACATCAAAGGGCTGGGCGGGTTGGGTTTCCAGTTGCGCGGCAAAGCGCTTTGGGTTGGTGACGGTGCTGCCGGTGAAATCAACAAACGCCAGCGCCGGTTGGGGGCCCTGCCAGCTGCGGCGGACTTGCTGCTCGGCGGCATACGCTGCGGGGGTCAGTGCCAGCGCCTGCAACGCCTGGTGCATGCTGGCGGCAGCCTCCTCGCCCAAGCCGATGAGCCGCCCGGCTTGTTCAAAATCGCTGGCCGCCAGTGTGCCCAGTTGGGGTTGGATCAACAGGTCGCTGCCGCGCAGGCTGGCCAGGCTGCGGCGCACGTTTTGCTCGGTGAGGATGTTGACCATCTGCGCCGTCAGGCCGATCACCGAGCCCAGCGTGTCGCGCCCGGCCAGCGGCGTGCCCACGTTGACGACGATCAGCACATCAGCGCCCATGGCGCGCGCCACATCCACCGGCACGTTGTTCACCAGGCCGCCATCACCGAGCAGGCGGCCTTGCCACTCGGTGGGCGCAAACAGGCCCGGCACGCTCATGCTGGAACGCAGGGCCAGCGCCAGGTCGCCTTCGCTCAGCACCACGGCGTCACCCGACTCCATGTCGGTGGCCAAGGCGCGAAACGGAATCGGCAGTTTGTCGAACTGCGTCACCTGCCGCGCCGGCAGGGTGAAGCGGCGCAGCATGGTTTCGAGTTCGCGGCTCGACACCGCCGCCTGCGGCGTGCGCAACTCGCCGTTGCGCACACCAAGTTCGAGCACGCTGGCGATGTCGTAGTCTTCCTCCTTGCGCCGCTGTGACAGCAGCTGGCGGTCAACCCGCGTGGCAAACACATCGGCCCAGCGGACACGGCCGAGCTCGGCCTCGATCTGCGCCGCACTCATGCCGCTGGCGTACAGGCCGCCGACGATGGCGCCCATCGAGGTACCGGCAATCAGGTCGATGGGCACGCGCTCGCGCTCAAGCACTTTGAGCACCCCAACATGAGCCAGCCCGCGTGCGCCGCCGCCTGAAAGCACCAGGCCGATTCTTGGCCGTGGCGCAGCGGCTTGGGTGCTGCCCTCGGGTTGCGCCGCAGCCATACCGGCGCACAGCCAAGCGATGGAGAACAGAACTGAGTACAGGCGGTACCTGAGCATCGGGCGGCGATTATCGAGGCCCGCTGTCCGAGGTTCACACAAAGAAAAAGCCCGCGGCTTGCGCACGCGGGCTTCGAGTCCAGCCAGGGCCTTCGGTCTCAAGCGTTGAGACCGCGGGCAGACATCACATGTCCATGCCGCCCATGCCGCCCATGCCACCCATGCCGCCGCCGGTCATCGGGGCTTCGTCTTTGGGTGCTTCGGCCACCATGGCTTCAGTGGTGAGCATCAAGCCCGCCACGGAGGCTGCGTTTTGCAGCGCGGTGCGGGTGACCTTGGTCGGGTCAAGAATGCCCATTTCGATCATGTCGCCATAGGTACCGTTGGCCGCGTTGTAGCCGTAGTTGCCCTTGCCTTCGAGCACCTTGTTCACCACCACGCTGGGCTCGTCGCCGGCATTGGCCACGATCTCGCGCAGCGGCTGTTCAATGGCGCGCATGACGATCTTCACGCCAGCTTCCTGGTCGTGGTTGTCGGCCTTCACGGTACCGGCCGCGGCACGGGCCCGCAGATAGGCCACGCCACCGCCGGCGACGATGCCTTCTTCAACGGCCGCACGGGTGGCGTGCAGCGCGTCTTCAACGCGCGCCTTCTTCTCCTTCATCTCCACTTCGGTGGCGGCACCGACCTTGATGACGGCCACGCCGCCGGCCAGCTTGGCCACGCGCTCTTGCAGTTTTTCGCGGTCGTAGTCGCTGGTGGCTTCTTCGATCTGGATGCGAATTTGCTTGACGCGCGCTTCGATGTCAGCGCCTTTGCCGGCGCCGTCGATCAGCGTGGTGTTTTCCTTGCCGCATTCCACGCGCTTGGCTTGGCCCAGATCGGCCAGCGTGACCTTCTCAAGCGTCATGCCGGTTTCTTCAGCCACGACCTTGCCACCGGTGAGGATGGCGATGTCTTCGAGCATGGCCTTGCGCCGGTCACCAAAGCCCGGCGCCTTGACGGCCACGACCTTCAGGATGCCGCGAATGGTGTTGACCACAAGCGTGGCCAGGGCCTCGCCTTCAACTTCTTCGGCAATGATCAGCAGCGGTTTGCCGCTCTTGGCCACTTGCTCCAGCGTGGGCAGCAGGTCGCGGATGTTGCTGATCTTCTTGTCGTACAGCAGCACATACGCGCCTTCAAGAATCGCGCTTTGCTTCTCGGGGTTGTTGATGAAGTAGGGGCTCAGGTAGCCGCGGTCGAACTGCATGCCTTCAACGATGTCGAGCTCGTTGTCCAGGCTCTTGCCGTCTTCAACGGTGATGACGCCTTCCTTGCCAACCTTGTCCATTGCCTTGGCGATGATCTCGCCAATAGATTCGTCAGCGTTGGCCGAGATCGCACCGACCTGGCTGATTTCCTTGCTGGTGGTGGTGGCCTTGGAGGCCTTCTTCAGCTCGGCAACCAGGGCCACAACGGCCTTGTCGATGCCGCGCTTCAGGTCCATCGGGTTCATGCCCGCGGCCACGTACTTCATGCCTTCGCGCACGATGCTCTGGGCCAGCACGGTGGCGGTGGTGGTGCCGTCGCCGGCGTTGTCGCTGGTCTTGGAAG
>JAYUHT010000299.1:0-4867 GCA_043766725.1 Burkholderiales bacterium
CCATCGACATCGAAAAACGCGCAGCGCAAGCCCAGGTTCGGTCCCTGCGCACGCAGCAGCAGTTCGGGGCTGAAGCGCGGCGCTGCGGGCGCGCTGGCCGTGGTGCTGGCTGGCGTGCTCGCACCGGCCATCAGATGACCTTGGCGCGCATCAAGTCGTTGCTGTTGAGCGCGCCCACGAGCCGCTGCGCCGCATCCACCACCAGCACGCTGGTGATGCGGTGCTGCTCCATCACCGCGGCGGCCTCCACGGCCAGCGCGTCGGCGCGAACCAGCCTGGGGCTGCGGTGCATCACCTCGCCGGCGCGCAGCGCCAACAAGTCGGCGCCGCGTTCGATCAGGCGGCGCAGGTCACCATCGGTGAAGATGCCCAACACCTGCTCATCCGCCGCCACCACGGCGGTGAAGCCCAGGCCCTTGCGGCTCATTTCGCGCAGCATGTCGGGCAAGGCAGAGTCGGCGCTGACGCGCGGCACGGCGTCGCCGCTGCGCATCAGGTCGTGCACATGCATCAGCAGTTTGCGGCCCAGGCTGCCGCCGGGGTGCGAACGCGCGAAATCATCTTCCCGAAAACCGCGCGCATCGAGCAGCGCCACCGCCAGCGCGTCGCCCAGCGCCATTTGCGCCGTGGTGCTGGCCGTGGGCGCCAGGTTCAGCGGGCAGGCCTCTTGCTCGACCGCGCTGTTGAGCACGGCGTCGGCATGGCGGGCCAGGGTGGAGTCGGACCCGCCGGTCATGGCCACCAGCGTGACGCCGATGCGGCGGATGGCCGGCAAGATGGCAGCGAGTTCGTCGCTTTCGCCGCTGTTGGAAATGGCCAGCACCACATCGCCCGGCATCACCATGCCCAGGTCGCCATGGCTGGCCTCGCCGGGGTGGACGAAGAACGCTGGCGTGCCGGTGGAAGCCAGCGTGGCGGCGATCTTGCGGCCCACATGGCCGCTCTTGCCCATGCCCATCACGATCACCCGGCCGCGGCATTCGAGCATGGCGCGCAGGGCCGCGATGAAGCCGCCGTCCACCCGCCGCGCCAAGGCCAGCAGGGCCTGGGCCTCGATCTCGATGGTGCGCGCGGCCAGTGCCGCGGCGCGTTGCGCATCGAAGGTTGGGGCGGGGTTCAGCACCATTTGGCGTCGCATAGCATCGCTCGATTCTAGGAGCGCACTGCGCCGCGGAGCGGGCTTGGCCACCACCCTCGAACTCGTCTTGTTGTACCTGGTTGCCGCCGTGGCCGGCGTCGTGGTCTGCCGCCTGGTGCGCTTGCCGCCGGTGCTGGGTTATCTGCTGGTGGGCGTGCTGATCGGCCCCAACGCCTTGGCACTGGCGCGCGACTCGGCCGGCGTGGTGCACCTAGCCGAATTTGGCGTCGTCTTCCTGATGTTCGCCATCGGCCTCGAATTCAACCTGCCCAAGCTGCGCAGCATGCGCACCCAGGTCTTTGGCCTGGGGCTGTTGCAGGTGACGCTGACCATGCTGGGCGCCGTGCTGGGCAACGTCATGCTGGCCTGGGCCTTCCACGCCGCTGGCAAGCCTTGGGATCTGGGCTGGCAGGGCGCGCTGGTGCTGGGCGGCGCCATGGCCATGAGCAGCACGGCGATCCTGGTCAAGCTGATGTCCGAACGGCTGGAACTCGAAAGCGAACATGGCCGCCGCGTGATGGGTGTGCTGCTGTTTCAAGACCTGGCCGTGGTGCCGCTGCTGGTATTGATACCGGCGCTGAATTCAAGCGGCGCCGACCTGGCGCGCTCGCTCGGCGTGGCGGCGGTGAAGGCCACCCTGGTGCTCACGCTGCTGCTGGTGGGCGGCCAGCGTGTGATGCGCTGGTGGCTCACGTTGGTGGCGCGGCGCAAGAGCGACGAGCTGTTCATGCTCAACCTGCTGCTGGTCACGCTGGGCCTGGCCTGGCTCACAGAGCGGGCCGGCTTGTCGCTGGCGCTGGGCGCCTTCGTGGCGGGCATGCTGGTGGCCGAAACCGAGTTCAAACACCAGGTTGAAACGGACATCCGGCCGTTCCACGACGTGCTGCTCGGGCTGTTCTTCATCACCGTGGGCATGAAGCTCGACTGGCATGAGCTGTGGAACCACTGGCTGCTGGTGTTGCTGCTCACGGCGCTGCCGGTGCTGGCCAAATTTGCGCTGGTGGCCGCGCTGGCCCGCGCCTTCAAGGCCGCGCCCGGCGTGGCGCTGCGCACCGGCTTGTACCTGGCGCAAGCCGGTGAATTCGGCTTCGTGCTGCTCAGCCTGGGCAGCGAACACGGCGTGGTCAGCCCGCGCTGGGGCAGCACCATCCTGGCGGCCATGGTGCTGTCAATGCTGGCCACGCCTTTCATCGTGATGGCCAGCAACCGCATCGTGATGCGCCTGTCGGCCAGCGACTGGCTGATGCAATCGGTGCAGCTCACCAGCATCGCCAAACGCGCCATCCAGGCGCAAGCCCACGTCATCATCTGCGGCTACGGGCGCAGCGGCCAGAACCTGGCCAGCATCCTGCACCGCGAGGGCATTCCGTACATGGCGCTCGACCTCGACCCCGACCGCGTGCGCCAGGCCGCCGCCGCCGGCCAGAACGTGGTCTTCGGCGACGCCGCGCGGCTGCAAAGCCTGATGGCCGCCGGCTTAGGCCGGGCCAGCGCGGTGGTGGTGAGCTACCCCGACACGCCTTCAGCGCTGAAGATCTTGCACCTGGTACGCGAGCACGCGCCCAAGGTGCCGGTGGTGGTGCGCACGATCGACGACACCGACCTGGAGCGGCTGCGCGAAGCCGGCGCCGCCGAAGTGGTGCCCGAGGCGATTGAAGGCTCGCTCATGCTGGCCAGCCACGCCCTGGTGCTGGTGGGGGTGCCGATGCGCCGCGTGATCCACATCACCCGCGACGCGCGCGATGCGCGCTACGGCCTGCTGCGCGGCTACTTTCATGGCGCCGATGACGACACGGTGGGTGAATTGCAGCAAGCCCGGCTGCTCAGCGTGAGCTTGCCGGGCAGCGCCGCGCTGGCTGGCCGCGACCTGGCCGGCCTGGCGCTGGCGGCGCTGGGCGTGCGCGTGGTGTCGGTGCGGCTGGCCTCGGGCCGCGTGCTCGATGCGCCCGGCTCGTTGCTGCTGGCCGGCGGCGACACCTTGGTGCTGTCAGGCCTGCCCGAAGCGCTGGCCCTGGCCGAAGAACAGCTGCTGCGCGTGCGTTAACGTTCGAAGGCAGGCAGCTGGTTACGCCATCGGCAAGCCGCGCATCAGGTTGATGCGCAGGCGTACAGACATCACCGCGCCGACGGCGCGCAGCAATTCCAGCGTGGCATGCGGGTCATGTGCAGCAAGCTCTTTGAGCTGCTCGCCTTGCAGCGACCACACCACACAAGGCGTCATGGCTTCAACGTTGGCCATGCGCGGCACTTGCGTGAACAGCGCCGGCTCGCCCACCAAAGAGCCGGGGCGCAGCACCGCGATGCGGTGGCTGCCTGGCGGCCCGCCAGTGACGAAGACCTGCAGGTTGCCCTGCTCCAGGAAGTAGATGACCCGGCGGGTTTCGCCCTGGTGTATCAACAGCTCGCCGGCGCGAACTTCGCGCCGCGACATGTGCGCAGCCAACCATTGCCACTGGGCGGGGCTCAGGGCGCAACGGAACGCGTCTTCAGCGGTCAAGGCCTGGATGGCGTTGACCAATGCGGTGATGTCCATGCGCGTGCTCGGTGGTGGCGGCCGCAGCGTTGCCGATCCCCCATTGGCCGGCAATCTTCTTCTGATTCAACGCGATCTTTTTTCTTGGTCTTCAGCGCTTACGTGCAGTGATTATCGAAGCAGCTCACCGGGCGCCGCAAGCCTGATCATGTGGGGGGGTGGTGGTGACAAGCGCAAACTGAAGGATGTCAGCCTCAGTAACCTCTTCACCAAACATGATCGAAAGATGCTTCAAGGGAACCCGGTTTTCTCCCCGTCGAGATAGGCGCGGCTTACTCGCTCATGCGCTCTTGCGCAGTTCCTCGCGGATGGCCTTGCGCACAACGGTTTCCAGCGACCCCGCCGCGATGGCCTGCTTCAGTGCTTCGTTGATGAGGGTCTGGTAGCCGCGCCCGCCGGCCTTGGCCTTGAAGTGCTCGATCACGGCGCCATCAAGAAAGATGTTCACCCGTTGCTTGTTGGGCAGCACGGCCCCGCCGGCGCCGCGCTGGCGCAGCACCAGCCGCCCGGCCTTGATGTCGGCCGCGCGCAGCGGCGCTTCGTCACTGATGGTGGTGTTTGCGGTAGATCGCTTGCTCATGTCGGTCTGCCTTGCGCATCGAAATGACGCGGATGTGGTCTTGAAATTCCGCCGTCACGATCACCACCAGGGTGGTGCCCAGCGGCCCCAGCGTCACGAAGCGTTCTTCACCGTAGCGAAGCGCCGATCCTCGAAAGTCACCGTCTCGCCGCCTTCAATGACGCCTTGTGCGTCGGCCAGGTCGAAGCCGTGTTTCTTCAGGTTCAGCGCCCGCTTGCTCGCATCGAAGCTGTAGCGCATGGCTTCAGTGTACGCCGGTGACTGTGCATTGTTGTGTGTATATCATGCGGCCGGTTTGAAGCGCCCGAAGATCACCGTGCCGGTGGTCATGAGTTGCTCGATGAAGTCGGCCCAGAACTGCAACATTTCGCGCCGCTGGGGTGCGTATTCGGCGCGGTTGTAAACGCCGCGCACGCCGCCGATGGTGTGGTTCAGGGACTTTTCCACCACGTCTGACGCCCAGCCGTTTTCATGCAGCAGGGTGGATGCCGTGCGCCGCAGGTCATGCACCGTGAAGGCGTGAATGTCCTGCCCGCGCAGCGCCACCTTCAGCGCCGTGTTGATGGCGTTGTGCGCGAAGGGTTTGGTCAGGCTGCCACGTCCCGGCATCACCAAC
>JAYUHT010000300.1:0-4866 GCA_043766725.1 Burkholderiales bacterium
GGCAAACAGCCAGGCGGTGTTCATGCAGTGGTGCACATCGGCTTGTTCGATGTCGTTGTCGAACGCCGCGCCGGCACGGGCGAACAAGTCGCCGTCGCCGGTGGCATCGACCACCACCTGCGCCATGATGGCCATGCGGCCTTCCTTGCTCTCGAACACCACGCCCTTGACCGCCCCCGCCTCAACGATGGGTTGCGCCGCCCAGGCGTGATAGACCAGCTTCACGCCGCGCTCCAACACGATCTCTTGGCTGAGCAGCTTCAGCCGTTCGGGGCAGACCGTGGGCGACCAGGTCACCACGCCGTGATACGCCGCGGTGCGCTGCGACCAGTGCGCGGCCTTGGCGGCATCTTGTGAGCCCCAGTCGGGTTGCGGCGGGCCGGCCACGGCGTCGGTCGCCAGGCGTTCGAACAGCTCTTGGGCAAAGCCGCGGATCACCAACTCGCCCTGCCAGTCGCTCATGCGGTCGATCCAGATCACCAGGCCGCCGGTGGAAAGGCCACCGAGGTGGTTGTAGCGCTCCAGCAAGGCCACACTCGCGCCTTCACGCGCCGCCGCCACCGCCGCGGCGGTGCCCGAGGGGCCGCCGCCGACCACCAGCACATCGCAGCGGTGGTAGATGGGAATGCGCCGGCCGGGTTCGTCCCAGAAGCCCCAATCGGGGCGGGTTGCGCGGGCGTCGTCGCGATCAAAAATGTCGGACGCCAGGATGCGTTCGTCGCTGCGCTGCGTGGTTCTCATGTCTCGCGCTCCTAATGAATGAGATCACTTCAATGAGATCACTCAGCGGGGTTCCACCAGCACGGCGCCTTGCGTCAGCGGGCCCACGTTGCGGCGGTAGATCTGCAACCAGCCTTTGTCGAACTGCTTGGCTGGCGGCTGCCAGGCTTCGCGGCGGCGCTGCAATTCTTCGGCGCTCACTTCGAGATCGCAGCGCCGCGTGTCCAAATCAATGGTGATGGTGTCACCATCGACCACCAGCGCCAGCGGGCCGCACACCGCACCTTCGGGCGAGACTTCGGCCACCACCAGGCCCTTGCACACCAGCCCCGACAAGTGGCCATCGGTGAGCATGGCCACTTGCTCGCCCAGGCCGGCGCCATCAATCGCAAACACCACCTTCGACGAGCCGCCACCCATGCCCGGCCCGCCGCACACGCCGGCGCCGCGCATCACCACCACCTGCCCGGGCCGGATGTCGCCGCGCTGCAAGGCGGCAATGGCGTCGTCGGCGGCTGAAAAGCAGATCGCCGGGCCGCTGAAGCGGTTCGATTTGCGCTGGATGATGCCGGTCTTGACGATGCCGAAATCGGGCGTCAGGCTGCCGCGCAACAAGGTGATGGCGGGGCGCTGCGAAATGGCGCGGTGCAGCGGGCGAATGACTTCGGCATTGGCCACCGCCACGCCTTCAAGGTTGTGCGCCACCGTGGCGCCGGTGACGGTGAGGGCCTGGCCGTCGAGCAAGGGCTGCAACTGCTTCAGCAGCGCGCGGCAACCGCCGGCGGCCTCGAACTCTTCAATGAAACGCTCGCCCACCGGGCGCACACCGGCCAGCACCGGCACTTGGGAAGATAACGTTTCAAACAAGCCATAAACATCCACCGCGCAACCCGCTTCGGTGGCCACGGCTTGCAGGTGTTTGATGCAATTCACCGAGCCGCCCACGGCCAGCACGGCGCGCACCGCGTTGGCAAAGGCGCCGGGCGTGAGGATCTGCCGCGGCTTCAGGTCATCCCACACCATTTGCACGATGCGCGCACCGGCGGCGCGCACGGTGGCCCACATGGCGGGGCTGTTGGCCGCCACCGGCGTGCTGCCGGGCAGGGCCATGCCCAGCGCTTCGGTGGCGATGTGCATGGAGTTGGCGGTGCCCATGCCCGAACACACGCCCGGGCCGCGGATGGCCTGGCGGCTCATGCCGATCAGGTCTTCCATGTCCATGTGGCCCATTTGCGCGTGCATGGCGCCAACGAACACGTCTTCGATGTCGACATGCCGGCCCTTGTAGTGGCCGCTGGGCTGGTAGCCGCAGGCCACCATCAGCGTGGGCACGTTCAGCCGGCCGGCGGCCATCATCTGACCCGGCACGGTCTTGTCGCAGGAAGTGAGGCACACCATGCCGTCGAGCTGCGCGCCTTCCACCGCCACTTCAATGTCGTTGGTGACCAGGTCGCGCGCCGACAGGATATAGCCGCCGCGGCCACCGGCGCCGATGATGAAGTCACTCGGCGCGGCGGTGCGAATTTCCAGCGGCACGCCACCGGCGGCGCGAATGGCCTCTTTGAGCACCGGCACGATGGCGTCGAGGTGTGAAAAACACGCCGCCAACCCGGACGAGCTGTTGACGATGGCGATCTTGGGTTTTTCGCAATCTGCCTCCGGAATGCCCATGCCATGCCACTGCGCATTGCGCACCGCCCACAGGTAGGAGCCTTTGGGGAAATTGCTGCGCAAGCGACGCGGGGGGGTGGTCATGGGAGCCTTCGGTGTGGTCATGGTCATCCAGGTCGGCATGATCGCACCGCCCGACTGCCTGACCACACTCGACCGAGGCGGCATGGCGCCGCGAGGCATCAGTCGCGGCATCATCCCCTGCTTCCATGACAGGAGATTGCGTGTGAAAACGGCCACCTTGTTCGACGTGCGCGGCTGCTCGGTGCTGGTCACCGGCGCGGCCAGCGGCATTGGCTATGCCTTTGCCGAAGTGCTGGCCGCCAACGGCGCCCATGTGGTGCTGGCCGACATGAACGCCGCGCTGCTTGACGTGGCGGTGGCGCGGCTGCTTCAGGCCGGTGGCCGCGTGGCCGGCGTGGTGGCCGATGTGACCCAACCCATCACCTTGCACGCCGCGGTGGCCCACGTGCTGGAACGCGAGCAGCGGCTCGATGTGTTGTTCGCCAACGCCGGCATCAGCGCCGGCCCCGGCTTCTTGAAGGGCGACGGCTCGCGCAACGAGGCCGCTGCCATCGAATACCTGTCGCTCGACACGTTTGACCATGTGCTGGCCGTGAACCTGCGCGGCGCGCTGGCCACGCTGCAAGCGGCGGTGCCCGCCATGAAGCGCCAGCGCAGTGGCCGCATCATCGTCACCACCACGGTGTCATTGATGCGCACTGAAACGTTGGTGAGCACGCTGTACGTGGCGTCCAAGGCGGCGCTCGGGCAACTCGTGCGCCAGGCGGCGCTGGAACTGGCGGCGCACGGCATCTTGGTCAACGGCATCGCGCCGGGCCCAACCATCACCCAAATTGGCGGCGGGCGGCTGCAAGAGCCGGCCGCGCGCGCGCCGTTCGAGCAAGTCATTCCCCTGCACCGCCTGGCCACGCCGCAAGATTTGCAAGGCGCCGCGCTGTTCCTGGCCTCGCCGGCTTCGGCCTACATCACCGGCACGCAGATCGTGGTCGACGGCGGGGGCTGTTTGGGCACGGCGGATTGAAGGCTGGGGCGCCCTGGGGGGCCAGAGCGCGGCGCCCGCATCAAGGCTTCAAGATCGACCGCCCCTTGATGCGCCCGGCGCGCAAGTCGTCGAGCGCTGCGCTGGCCTCGGCCAAGGGCCGCGTGGTCATCGGCATCTCAGTCAGCTTGCCGGCGCGCGCCAAGGCCATCAACTCGCCCATTTCGCGCGGGTTGCCCACGTACGAGGCGGTGATGCTTTGCGCGCGCAGCACCATCATGGCCGGTACGAAATTCACGTTGCCGCCGAACAGGCCCACCACGATCAATTTGCCCGCCTTGCGCACCGCACCCAGGCCGAAGTTGAATGTGGCCGCGGCGCCGACGAAATCGATCACCGCGGCGGCGCCGCCGCCCGTTGCCTTGAGCAAGTCTTTGAGTGCGCCTTCGGCACTCGGGTCAACCATCTCGCCCGCGCCCGCGGCACGCGCCACGTCCCACTTGGTTTTGTCGATCTCGACCACGATAGGCGGCGTGGGGAACAGCAGCCGCGCCAGGCGAATGCCCGACAAACCCACGCCACCCGCGCCGATGATGACCAGCGGGTCGCGTTCGCCCAGCGCACCGGCCTTCTTCAACGCACCATAGGCCGTGAGGCCCGAGCAAGCGTAGACGCAGGCCTGCTCTTCGCTGAGCGGGTCGTAGGCGAACAGGTACTTCGCGTGCGGCACCAGCACGTGGTCGGCAAAGCCGCCGTCGCGCTGGATGCCCAGGGCGCGCGGTGCGGCGCACACCTGTTCTTCACCCGCGGCGCAGGTGGAGCACGTGCCGCAGCCGACCCAGGGATACACCACTCGCCGGTCGCCCAGCTGCACGCCGGTGGCGCCAGGGCCCACGGCCACCACGGTGCCGGCGATTTCATGGCCCATCGTGCGCGGCGGCTGCATGGCCCGCGTCATGTCGAGCTTGTTGCCACCGCCCAGGTCGAAGTAGCCGTCTTGCAGGTGAACGTCGCTGTGGCACACGCCGCAGCTGCCGATCTTCACCAGCACTTCCGTGCCTTGAGGTTGCGGGGTTTCGCGCAGCACTTGCGCCAATGGTTTGCCGAACGATTCGACCTGATAGCTGAGCATGGTGTGAGCCTGGTTAACGTAAGAAAGGAGTCAGAGGCTGAGTGTTTTTCGGGCGTGCCCGAGCAGCGCGCCAGAAGGCGGCTGATCTAGGCGCAAAGCACAGCCGTAGTTCGGGCTACGGCGAGCATTTGCAACGACGAGCAGGCGTCTTCTGGCGTGATGAGCGGGCATGTTCGAAAGACTCTCAGCCTCTTGCTCAACGCACCGAGAACGGTGACTGGTACGGCCGCCCGAAACCCACACCGGCCACGATGGTGCCGGCGGGGCGCAGAAAGACTTTGCCCTCGCGTTTGTTGTCGCGCGTGTCGACGAACGACACCGGGCCTTCCACCACATCGAG
>JAYUHT010000301.1:0-12785 GCA_043766725.1 Burkholderiales bacterium
TCACGGCTGAGCTCAAGATCAGCCTGCTGCGGCCGGCCAAGGGCGAGCGGCTCGAATGCAAAGCCCATGTGCTCAAGCCGGGCCGCGCATTGAGTTTCACGGAGGCCGAGGTCTATGTGGTCAACGGCGGCGAACGCAGCCTGGTAGTCAAGGCCTCGGCCACTATGGCACTGGTGGCCGCTGATCGTTTTCAGGCAGACTGAGCCGCCATGCGCGAAACCGTCGAGTTCTATCTTCGCCAGTGGCTGAACGTTGAAGGCCTGTGTGCGCGCGAGCGCTTCGCCGAGCATTCGTGGGAGACCTTCGCCGCCGTGCTCGACACCTGCGAGCGCATCGCGCGGGACAAGTACGCGCCGTTCAACCGGCTGGTGGACACCGAAGAGCCGCGCATCGATGGTGAAAAGGTCATCCTGCCGCAAGCCACGCACGCGGCCTGGCAGGCGTACGCCGAATCGGGCATGTTGTCGGCCGCGCAAGACCATGACATCGGTGGCATGCAACTGCCCTATACCGTTGAGGCATCAGCCAACGCCTTCTTCGCCAAGGCGTCGGTGAGCATCAGCGCAGGCTTGCTCACCGTGGGCAATGCCAATTTGCTGATGGTGCACGGCACGCCGGCGCAGCAACGCGTGTTCGCGCTGCATGAATTCAGCGGCCGCTGGTCGGGCACCATGTGCCTGAGCGAGCCGCAGGCCGGCTCGTCGTTGAGCGATGTGGTCACCCGCGCCGTGCCCGACGGCGCAGCCTTTGAAGCTGATGCCCTGGGCCCGCGCTACCGGCTCAAGGGCAACAAGATGTGGATCAGCGCCGGCGAGCACGAGATCACTGAAAACATCATCCACCTGGTGCTGGCCAAGATACCGGGGCCTGATGGCAAGCTGGTGCCCGGCACGCGCGGCATCTCGCTGTTCATCGTGCCGAAGCAACTGGTTAACGATAGCGGTGAGCTGACAGGTGAACGCAATGACGTGGCCCTGGCCGGGCTGAACCACAAGTGCGGCTGGCGCGGCACCACCAACACGCTGCTCAACTTTGGCGAGGGCAAGTTCAGGCCGGCGGGTGCGCCAGGCGTGAAACTGGACAGCACCTTGCAAGGCGCTGTGGGTTACCTCGTGGGCCAGCCCGGCGAAGGCCTGCGCTGCATGTTCCACATGATGAACGAGGCGCGCATCGGCGTGGGCATGGCCGCCACCATGTTGGGCATGGCCGGGTATGAAGCTTCGCTGGCCTATGCGCGGCAACGCCCGCAGGGGCGCCCTATACAAGCGCGCAGCGCCGTTGGCGCCGCAGGGGGCCCTGCCGGCAAAGACCCGGCCGCACCGCAAGTGCCCATCATCGAACACGCTGATGTGAAGCGCATGCTGCTGGCGCAGAAGGCCTACGCCGAAGGCGCGCTGGCGCTGAATCTGTACTGCGCGCGGCTGGTCGATGAACAGCACACCGGCGAGGCCACGGCGGCCAAGGAAGCGGCGCTGCTGCTCGACATCCTCACCCCCATTGCCAAGAGCTGGCCCAGCGAGTGGTGCCTGGAGGCCAACTCGCTGGCCATCCAGGTGCACGGTGGCTACGGCTACACGCGCGACTTCCCGGTGGAGCAGTATTGGCGTGACAACCGCCTGAACATGATCCACGAAGGCACGCATGGCATCCAGGCGCTTGACCTGCTCGGCCGCAAGGTGGTGATGCAAAGCGGCGCCGCGCTGAAGCTGCTGGCCGCGCGCATCAACGCCACGGTGGCAGCGGCGGCGCAGCAAACCGGCCTGGCCGTACAAGCTGCGGCCCTGGCCGGCGCCTTGCAGCGCCTGGTCGCGGCGACGCAGGCAGCCTGGTCGGGCGGCGAACCCGAAGACACCTTGGCCAATGCCACGCCCTATTTGCAGGCCTTTGGCCATGTGGTGCTGGCCTGGATCTGGCTGGATGTGTGCCGCGTGGCACTGGCCGCGCCGGCCAGTGATTTCAGCGCCGGCAAACATGCTGCCATGCGCTACTTCTTCGACTACGAATTGCCCAAGATCGACGCCTGGTTGGCCCCGGTGGCCAGCCGCAACCCAGTTTGCCGCGAGATGCGCGATGCCTGGTTCTAGGAATGAATGAAAAACTGATCTGGCCCGCCATGTTTGGCGGCCTGTTGCTGGTGGCCGTGGGCCTGGCCTTGCTGCCGCAGGCTGCGGGCCTGGCGGCGCTGGTGCTGGTGGCTGGCACCGCGCTGTTGGTGTACGGTGTGGCCGGCATTTGGTGGCGTTCGCGCCAAGGGCCGTGATGTTTTATCAAGGAGAGTTGCGATGAGCACCAATGTGAAGAAGTTGTTCGACCTCACTGGCCAAACCGCGTTGGTCACCGGCGGCTCGCGCGGTCTGGGTTTGCAGATCGCCGAAGCGCTGGGTGAAGCCGGCGCGCGCGTCATGATCACGGCGCGCAAGGCCGATGAGCTGGAAGCCGCCACGGCGCATTTGCAGGGCCTGGGCATCGATGCGCGCTGGGTCGCGGCCGATGCGGCTGACCCGGTGCACATCCAGCGCGTGTGCGATGAAGCCCTGCAGCGCATGGGGGCGGTGGACATCTTGGTCAACAACGCCGGCGCCACCTGGGGTGCGGCGGCAGAAGATTACCCGCTGGCAGCATGGGACAAGGTGATGAACCTGAACATCCGCGGCATCTTCCTGATGAGCCAGGCCATCGGGCGCGCCAGCATGATCCCGCGCCGGCGCGGCCGCATCATCAACGTGGCCTCCATCGCCGGGCTGTCTGGCTCGCACGAGTCCATCAAGTTCATCGCCTACAGCACCAGCAAAGGTGCGGTGGTGAACTTCACACGCTCGCTGGCCGGTGAATGGGGCGGTTATGGCATCACCGTCAATGCCTTGGCGCCGGGTTTCTTCCCCAGCAAGATGACCAAGGGCCTCTTGGCTGAACATGGTGTGGAGAACATGGCGGCCAAGGCGCCGCTCAAACGCATTGGTGACGATGATGATTTGAAGGGTGCCGCGCTGCTGTTCGCCAGCGCTGCGGGCAAGCACATCACGGGGCAAATTCTGGCGGTCGACGGCGGCGTGAGTGCCATCCATGGCGGCTGACGTTCCTGTGGCGAAGGCCAAGCCGCAGTTCGCGGTCAACATCCCGTTCTCCAAGCTGCTCGGTATGGAGCTGCTGCGCTATGAAGACGGCTTGAGCGAAATCGCCATGGACATTCGCCCCGAGCTGTGCAACAGCTTTGCCGTGGCCCATGGCGGCGCCGTCATGAGTTTGCTTGACGTGGCCATGGCGCATGCCGCGCGCACACCGCCCCAACCCGGTGAGGCGGGCGACCGGCGCGGCATGGTCACCATTGAAATGAAAACCAGCTTCATGCGCGCAGCCACCGGCCGCGTGGTCGGCCGCGGCAAGCGGCTGCTGGCCACGCGCTCGTTCATGTTCTGCCAGGCCGAAGTTTTTAACGATCAAGGTGAGCTGCTGGCCATGGCCACCGGTACCTTCAAGTTCCGCGGCAGCGCGGCCCAACCCACCCCTTCAGTGCAAGAGCCATCATGACCCTCACGAATCAGCAAATCCACCTCATCTCGCGCCCCACCGCCGAGGCCAGCGCCGGCAGCTTTGCGCTGGTGCAAGCCAGCGTGCCTGAACTTGAAGACGGTCAGGTGCTGGTGCGCCACCACTTCATGAGCCTGGACCCGTACATGCGCGGGCGCATGAACGACGGCAAAAGCTACGCCGTGCCACAAGCCCTGCACCAGGTGATGGGCGGCGGCACCGCGGGCGAAGTGGTGGCCTCACGCAACGCCCAGTTTGCCGAAGGCGACAAGGTGGTCGGCATGGGCGGCTGGCAGCAATATTCGGTGGTGAATGCCGGCCAGCCCGGCATGCTGCGCAAGGTCAGCACGGCCGGCGTGCCCTTGAGTGCGTACCTGGGCGTGGTGGGCATGCCGGGGGTCACGGCCTGGTACGGCCTGAACAAGATCATCACGCCGCAAGCCGGGCAAACCGTGCTGGTCAGCGCGGCCAGCGGCGCGGTGGGCGCCACGGTGGGGCAACTGGCCAAGGCCAAGGGTTGCCGCGTGGTGGGCATTGCCGGCGGTGCGGCCAAGTGCAAAGTGGTGGTCGAGGAATTCGGCTTTGATGTGTGCATCGACCACCGCACCCTGGCCGACGGCAAGACCTTCAACGCCGCGGTGCGCGACGCCTGCCCACAGGGCATTGACGGTGTGTTCGAAAACGTCGGCGGCCTGGGCCTGGACGCTGCGCTGATGAGCGCCAACGCCTTCGCCCGCGTGGCGGTGTGCGGCATGATCAGCGGCTACAACGGCGAGCCGATTCCTTTGCGCACGCCGCAGCTCATCCTCACCAACCGCATGCTGGTGCAGGGCTTCATCGTCAGCGAGCACATGAACGTCTGGCCGGAAGCATTGGCCGAACTGAGCCAGCTCGTGGCCAGCGGCAAGATGAAGTACCGCGAATCGGTGGCCCAAGGGCTTGAAAGCGCGCCGGCGGCCTTCATCGGTTTGCTGGCTGGCAAGAATTTCGGCAAGCAGTTGGTGAAGCTGATTTGAGATAGCCCATGCTGAGTTGGGAATTCCTGCGCTTTGCCGACCTGGGCGTTGACAACCTCTACGACGCCCTGGCCCTGCGCGCGCGGGTGTTCATCCTGGAGCAGGGGCCCTACCTCGATGCCGACGGCGCCGACCGGCAAAGTTGGCATCTGCTTGGCCGCGATCAACACGGCGTGCTGCAAGCCTATTTGCGCATCGTTGACGCGGGCCTGAAGTTTGCTGAACCTTCCATTGGCCGCGTCATCACGGCGCCTGAAATCCGCGGCACGGGGCAGGGCCATGTCTTGATTGCCGAGGGCCTGCGCCGCGCCGCGCAAGTGTGGCCTGGGGTGGCGGTGCGCATCAGCGCGCAAGCTCATCTGGACCGTTACTACGCCGCGCATGGCTTCGCAGCGCAAGGCGAGGTCTACATCGAAGACACCATTCCCCATTTGCAGATGTTGTGGAGGCCGCATGACAGCCACCCATGAAGTCACCAACCAGAGCACGCCGCTGGTCAACGCCAACCTGTTTGCACTGAACCGGCCGTTGCAAGATGCCCTGGCCTGGCTGCACCCCGACTTGGACCGCGCGCGTTTGAACGGCATGGGCAGCGAGTTGGGCAGCGCGGGCATGCAGGAACATGCCCGCCTGGCCAACCTGCACAGCCCCGAATTGCACGGCCACGACCGCTTTGGCCACCGGTTGGATCAAGTCGAGTTCCACCCCAGCTACCACGCGCTCATGGCCTGCGCCATGCGCCACGGCCTGCACGGCGCGCCCTGGCTGGCCGGCGCGGGGGGCCACATCGAGCGCGCCGCGGCGTTCATGCTCTTCACCGAGCTTGAACCCTCGGTGCTGTGCCCGGTGTCGATGACGTATGCCGTGCTGCCGGCGCTGCGCGCCAATGTGGCCATCCACCAGGCCTGGGTTGGCGGCCTGGCCAGCACGCAGTACGACGCGCGCTTCGTGCCGTTCGAGCAAAAGACCGGCCTGACCATGGGCATGGGCATGACCGAAAAGCAAGGCGGCTCCGACGTTCGCGCCAACACCACGCGCGCCGTGGCTAACGGAAGCGATGACTGGGGCCATCGTTTCAGCGTGACCGGCCACAAGTGGTTCATGTCGGCCCCCATGTGCGACGCCTTCCTGATCCTGGCGCAAACGCCCAGCGGCCTGAGCTGTCTGTTCCTGCCGCGTCTGCTGCCCGGCGGCGCCACCAATGCCATCGCCATCCAGCGCCTGAAGCACAAGCTGGGCAACCAGGCCAACGCCAGCAGCGAGGTGGAATTTGACGCCGCCACGGCCTGGCTGGTGGGCGATGAAGGCCGCGGCGTGCCGCAGATATTGGCCATGGGCGCGATGACGCGGCTCGACTGTGCCCTGGGCACCGCCGGCCTGATGCGCCAGGCGCTCACGCTGGCGTTGCACCATGCGCGCCAACGCCGGGCCTTCGGCAAGCCACTCATCGAGCAGCCCTTGATGAAAAACGTGCTGGCCGACCTGGCGCTGGAAAGCGAAGCCGCCACGCTGCTGGCGCTGCGCCTGGCCGCGGCGGTAGACCGCTGCGAACATGGCCAGGACGCGAGCGGCCATGAAGCGCTGATCCGCCGCGTGCTCACGCCCATTGCCAAGTTCTGGGTCTGCAAACGCGGCAGCCACTTCGCGCAAGAGGCCATGGAGTGCCTGGGCGGCAATGGCTATGTCGAAGCGCAGGGCGAAGGCCTGATGGCGCGCATCTACCGCGAAATGCCGCTGAACAGCATTTGGGAAGGTGCCGGCAACATCATGGCCATCGACCTGTTGCGCGCCTTGCGCAGCGGGCCGGTGGCGCAGGCGCTGCTGCAAGAGGCCGCGCCTGCACGCGGCGCGCACCCGGCGTTCGACCGTGCCTGTGAGCGCGTCGCGCATGCCTTGAACGATGGCGTCGATGAGGCGCAAGCGCGCGGCCTGGCGCGTGAAGTGGCGTTGGTGCTGCAAGCTGCCTTGCTGCATCAAGCCAGCCCGGGCTTTGTGTTCCAGGCCTTTTGCGCCAGCCGGCTCGACACCGCGGCCGATGTCTTCGGCCTGCTTGGGCCCGGCACCGAATTCGATGCCTTGTTGCAGCGGGCCTTGCCCGCGGAAAGTTGACCATGGGCGAGCTGATCCTGCACCACTACGACACCTCGCCGTTCGCCCACAAGGTGCGCGGCGTGCTGGGCTTCAAGCGCATGAGCTGGCGCAGCGTGACGGTGCCGGTGATGAACCCCAAGCCCGACGTGGTGGCGCTCACCGGCGGCTACCGGCGCACGCCGTTCATGCAGATCGGTGCCGACATCTATTGCGATTCAGCGCGCGTGTGTCGCTTGCTTGAACAGTTAATACCTGAGCCGACTATCTACCCAGCCAGTGGTGGCGGCGCCATGCACATGGTGGCGCAGTGGGCCGATTCGGCGCTGTTCTGGGCCGCCGTGCCGCGCGCCATGGCCACCGGCGGGGTGCAGTACTACTTTCCCAGCAGCACGCCCGAGTTCATGCAGGCCTTTGGCGCCGACCGCGCCGCGCTCACCCAGGGCATGCGCCGCAACGCGCCACACGACGGCGCGGCCATCGTGGCGCATTACCTGGGTTGGATCGAGGCCCAGTTGGCCGATGGCCGCGCCTTCCTGATGGGCGCGCAAGCCAGCATCGCCGACTTCAGCGCCGAGCAGTCCATCTGGTTCATGCGCCGCGCGCCGGCCGGTGTCGCGGCCTTGGCTCCTTATCCAAAATTGCTGGCCTGGGCTGACCGCGTGTTGGCGTTCGGCGAAGGCACGGCGCAGGCCCTGACCAGCACCGAGGCCATCGCCGTGGCCGCTGCCAGCCGCGAATTCGCACCCTGTGAATTTGATCGCAGCTACGGTTTCGAGCCCGGCGCGGGCGTGAGCGTGAACGCGCAAGACTACGGCGCCGACCCGGTGGCCGGCGTGTTGGTGGGCATCAGCGCACATGAAAGCGTGGTCGAGCGCAGGGATGAGCGCGCGGGCAAGGTGCATGTGCACTTCCCGCGCATCGGTTTTCAACTCAAGAAGGAGACGACAGCATGAACAGCTTCAAGGGCCGCACCGCGGTCATCACCGGTGCGGGCTCGGGCTTCGGCCTGGAGGTGGCGCGCATTGCTGCGCGTGAAGGCATGAACCTGGTGCTGGCCGATGTGCAGCAAGACGCGCTCGATGCCGCCGCTGCCGAATTGCAGGCCGCGGGCGCCGCGGTGCTGGCGCAGCGCGTGGATGTCTCCAGCGCCGCGCAAGTTGAAGCCTTGGGCGCAGCCGCACAAGCGCGCTTCGGCGCGCCGCATTTCGTGTTCAACAACGCCGGTGTCGGCGCGGGTGGCCTGATCTGGGAGAACACGCTGAAAGATTGGGAGTGGGTGATCGGCGTCAACCTGATGGGCGTGGCCCATGGCGTGCGCGTGTTCACGCCCATGATGCTGGCCGCGGCTGAAAGCGACCCGCAGTACGAAGGCCACATCGTCAACACCGCGTCGATGGCCGGCTTGCTCAACCCACCCAACATGGGCGTTTACAACGTTTCAAAACATGCGGTGGTGGCGCTGAGCGAAACGCTGTATCAAGACTTGAGTTTGGTGACTGATCAGGTCACCGCCTCGGTGCTGTGCCCCTTCTTCGTGCCCACCGGCATCACCAAAAGCGCGCGCAACCGCCCCGGTGAGATGGCCAACAACGCGCCGCCCACGCGCAGCCAGCTCATCGGCCAGGCCAACAGCGACAAGGCCGTGGGCAGCGGCAAATTCACCGCCGCGCAAATGGCCGCCAAGGTGTTCGAGGCGCTGCGCGAAAAGCGCTTCTACATCTACAGCCACCCGCAGGCGCTGGCCTCGGTGCAGGTGCGCATGGAAGACGTGGTGATGGGCCGCAACCCCACGGACCCGTTTGCCCACAAGCCCGAGCTTGGGCAAGCGCTGCGCGCGGAGTTGCGCAAGCGTTGACAGCGGCGCACGGAGAAGGTTTCACACCAATGCTTGCCAAAAGCAAGTATTTGGCGATACTGATGTCATGGACTCCCTGCCCGAGCGCGCAGCCGCCTTGCGCGCCTTCAACCGCTTCTACACGCGCAAGATCGGTGTGCTGGGCGACACGCTGCTGAGCACGCGCTTTTCGCTCACCGAATCGCGCCTGCTGTGGGAGCTTGCGCAGGCTCCCAAGGGCACGCCGGGCTTGACCGCCAGCGCACTGGTGCGTGACCTGCAGCTCGACGCCGGTTACCTGAGCCGCCTGCTGGCCAGCCTGCGCGAGCGCGGCCTGGTGAAGGCGCAGCGCGCAGCGCACGACGGCAGGCAGACGCTGCTGTCGCTCACGGCCGCGGGCTGGCGCGCCTTTGCGCCGCTGAACAAGCGCTCGCAAGAGCAGGCTTCGGCCCTGCTGGCCGCGTTGCCGCAGGCCCAGCAACAGCAGCTCATGCAGGCCACCCGGCAACTGCACACCCTGTTGGGCGACACCGTGCGCCAGCCGCCGCAGTTGCGCGCGCTGCGCAGCGGTGACCTGGGCTGGGTGGTTTCGCGCCACGGCGCGCTGTATGCGCAGGAGTACGGCTTTGACGTTCACTTTGAAGCCCTGGTGGCACGCATCGCTGCCGACTTCATCGACCAGTTCGATGCCCAGCACGAAGCCGCTTGGGTCGCCGAGTGCGCTGGCACGCCGCTGGGCTGCGTGTTCATCGTTCAGGCCCGCCACGAGCGAACGGGCAAGCCGCTGCCCGGCGTGGCGCAACTGCGCCTGCTGCTGGTGGAGCCGGCCGCGCGCGGGCAAGGCCTGGGCAAACTGCTCACAGCCGAGTGCGAACGCTTCGCCGTGGCGGCCGGCTACCAGCGCATCAAGCTGTGGACCAACAGCGTGCTGCTGGCAGCGCGTGGCATTTACCAGGCGGCGGGCTACAGGCTGCTGTCCAGTGCGCCGCACAGCAGCTTTGGCGGCACCCAGATTGGCGAGGTGTGGGAGAAGGAACTGGTTCGCTGAGCCGAATCAAGCGGCAGCGCCAGCAGCCCGAGAAGTGGCCGCTTCAGGCCGGATAGTCAGCCGCCAAGAAACGCAGCAGCGCGGCATTCACTTCCAAAGGCCGCTCTTGTTGGATCCAATGCCCGCCGCCTTCAATCATCACCTTGCTGCGCAGGTTGGGCACGCTGGCGGCCAACGTGTCCAGTGCTTTGCCGCCGATGGGCGAGGTGATCACGCTGTCGCGTGTGCCGGCGATGAACAGCGCGGGCGGCGTGATCAATGCGCCCTGGAACGGCGCCAGCAGCGCCCAGTTGCGGTCGATGTTGCGATACCAGTTGAACGGCCCGCGCAAGCCCGTGCGGCGAAAGGCCGCGGCGTACAGCGCCACGTCGTCCTCGCGCAACCAGGCGGGCAGCACGGCCGGGACTTTGACGCGATCAAGAAACCCTTCACCGGGCGGCACGCTGAGCGCCATGCTGCCTTTGCCCTGTGTCGAGTCGCCCGAGCCTGAGAACAGCACCTTGCGAATCGCCGATTCGATGTCGCGCTCGAACTCGGCTTCTGGCACGCCTTCGCGGTTGAAATAGAACCAGTAGAAATTCTCCAACCCCGCTGCGCGCAGCAAGTTCAACGGTGCTGCCGCCGGGTTGCGTTGGCGGTGGGGCACGCTCAAGGCGGCCACCGCGGTGAACAGATCCGGGCGCATCAGCGCCGCGTTCCAGGCCACGTTGGCACCCCAGTCATGGCCAACGATGCACGCCTTTGTGTGGCCCAGCGCGGCCACCAGCGCCACCATGTCGCCCACCAACTCGGTGATCGCGTAGGCCTCGATCTCATGCGGCACCGTGCTGCCGCCGTAGCCTCGCATGTCGGGCGCCACGACGTGGTAGCCGGCTTGCGCCAGCACGGGAATCTGGTGCCGCCAGGAGTAAGCCAATTCAGGCCAGCCATGGCACAGCAGCACCAAGGGGCCGCTGCCTTGCTCGGTGATGCGCAGCGTGATGCCGTTGGCGGTGAGGTCGCGTTGGGTGGGTGCTTGGGTCATGGCGTGTCCTGTGTGCAGGGCGGTTTGGGCTCGTGTTCAGGTTCTAGCTGATGACCGACTGCTGCGCAATGCCGGCATCGACCAGCACATGCTGGCCGGTCATGCCCGCGCTGTCATCGGCGGCCAGGAACAGCGTGGGGCCGGCCACGTGCGCAGGCGTGAGGCGGATCTTCAAACATTGCGCATCCAGAAAGGCCTGGTCTGCCGCGGCATCACGATGCAGCGAGTTCTGCCGCTCGGTGACGATGGCGCCCGGCACCACGGCATTGACGCGAATGTTGCGCGGCCCGAGTTCGCGTGCCAGCGTGCGTGTCAGGCCCAGGATGCCGGCCTTGGCGGTGGTGTAGCCCACCAGGTTAGGCCGGCCACGCATCCAGCTCACCGAGCCCATGTTGATGATGCTGCCGCCACCCGCCGCGGCCATGCCCGGCGCCACGGCCTGGATGGCGAAGAAGTAGTGCTTCAGGTTCAGCGCCAGGCGCTCGTCCCAGAACGCGGGCGTCACTTCTTCCATGCTGTGGCGGTCGTCGCGGCCGGCGTTGTTCACCAGCACGTGAATGGTTCCGTGCGCGGCCAGCAGTTGCACCAGCAGGGCCTGGTAGGCCGGCACGTCGCGCACATCGCAGGCGGCATAGACAGGCGCTATGCCACCGGCCGCTGCCACATCGGCGATCACCTCGCGCCCGCCGTCGGGCCGCGTGCCGCAGAAGGCCACGCGCGAGCCCTGCGCGGCGAAGGCGCGAACCAGTTCGGCGCCAATGCCCGAACTGCCGCCCGAGATGAAGACCAGCTTGCCGGCCAGCGAGGCATAACGTGTTGAGTTCATGTCGCCAACTCCGGAGGTAGCACTTCGTTCATGGCCACCACGCGGCCCAGTTCGATGCTGCGCTGTGCGGCCAGGCCGGTGGCCACGCTGCGCAGGCCTTCTTCGAGGCCGATCTCGGCCAAGCCGCCTTCGCGCACGGCCAGGGCAAAGCGCAGATGCTCGATGTACGACGCCCCGAAGTGGTGGCCCGGGTAGCGGATGGCCGTGTCCCACACCCGGCGCACCGACACACCGCGCCCCGTTCCCGAAGGCTGGCCCCAGGCCTCGCGCCGGCCCCAGTCTTCACGCCGGCCATGGCGCAGGGTGAGTGAGGGCAGCAACGACTCGATCTTGCCGGCGTCGCCCACCACGGTGATGTGTTCGTTGTCCACCGAGGCTTCAGCAAACATGCACAGGTCGAGCATGGCGCGCGCGCCGCTGGGGTATTCCACCACCACGTAGGCGCTGTCAAGAATGTCAGGGCGGCGGCCGCCGTATTGCTCGTCAAGGTGGTTGACGCGCTGGCCGCCCGAGGCGAACACGCGCGTGGGGCGCTCTTGCAACAGCAGGTCCATCAGATTGAAGTAATGGCAGCACTTTTCAACCAGCGTGCCGCCGGTGTTGGCATTGAAGCGGTTCCAGTCAGCCACCTTGGGGTAGAACGGTTCGCGGTGTTCGCGTATGGCCACCTGGTGAATGCGGCCCACCTCGCCGGCTTGCGCCATGCGGATCATCTCTGCCACCGGTGGCATGTAGCGGTATTCCTGCGCCACCCACACCAGCGCTTGGCGGCCGGCGCTGAGGCGCAGCAGTTCCACGCCATCCTCCATGCGCGTGACCAGCGGCTTCTCAACCAGTATGTGCAGCGGCGTGGCCAGTGCGCTGCGCAGCATGTCGATGTGCGTGAAGTTGGGTGTGGCGATCACCACCGCATCACACAGGCCGCTTTGCAGCAGCTCGGTGTGGTGTTCGAACGCGCGCGGCGGGTTGGCATCAAACAAGGCCAGAGCCGCCGTGCGGCTGGCGGGGTGCGGGTCGGCAATGCACGTGACGCTGGCACCCCCCATGGCCAGCAGGGTGAGGATGTGATCGCGGCCCATGCTGCCGCAGCCGATGATGCCGTATCGAAGCATGCTCATGTCTAACGTTAGCCTTTCAAACCACCTTGAGTCAAGCCACCCACCACGCGCTCCTGGAACAAGGCGATGAGCACGGCCACCGGCACGATGGCCACGATCAGCGCGGCCGAGATGATGGGCCAGGGAAAACTGAACTCACCCTGGTACAGCGTGATGCCCACGGGCAGTGTGCGCATGCCGGCGCTGCTGTTCAGGCTCAGCGCCAGCAAGAACTCGTCCCAGGCATTCACGAAGGCCAGGATGCCGGCGGTGAACACGCCCGGTGCGGCCAGCGGCACGACCACCCGCCACAGCGCGCCC
>JAYUHT010000302.1:0-4827 GCA_043766725.1 Burkholderiales bacterium
GCGCTGGGCTCGCCATCGGCTGAGCTGGTGGCACGTGCACACGCCCGCGGCATCAAGGTGGCGGCGATGGCCGGTGCGCCCAAGCATGCGTTGCGCCACAAGGCGCTGGGCTGCGACTTTGTGATTGCGGTGGGCACCGAGGCCGGTGGCCACACGGGCAGCACCACGTCGATGGTGCTGTGGCCGCGCGTGGTTGACGCGGTGGCGCCGCTGCCGGTGCTGGGTGCCGGCGGTGTGGGGCGTGGCCGCCAGATGGCGGCTGCGCTGGCACTGGGCTGCGAGGGTGTGTGGTGCGGCTCGGTGTGGTTGAAGACGGTTGAAAGCGAGGTCACCCCCGAGATCAAGCGCAAGATGTTTGGCGCTGATTCTGAAGACGCGGTGCTGACGCGCAGCGTCACGGGCAAGCCCTGCCGCACGCTGCGCAGCGCCTTCACCGATGCGTGGGACCAACCCGGCGCGCCGGCCACCTTGCCCGCGCCGCTGCAAGCGCTGCTGTGGTGGGGCCAGGGCCGCACACGCGTGGAACGGGTGCGCGCGCTCGACTTCCTGACCTACCCTGTGGGCCAGATCGTGGGCGACATGCAAGAAGAAACCTCGGTGCGCCAGGTGGTGCACGAGATGCTGCTGGAGCTGCTGGAATCCAAAGAGCGGCTGGACGGTTTGCTCAACGGACCCAACACCTGAACATCACGCCATGCACACCCTACGCAGCCTCTTCTTCGCCCCCGCCAACCGGCCCGACCTGGTGGCCAAGTTCCCGCGCTTCGCCGCTGACTGTTGCGTCATCGACCTTGAAGACGGCACGCCGCCGGCCGACAAGGCGGCGGCCCGCGCCGGGCTGTCGGCACTGGTGGCGGGCTTGCGCACGCAGCGGCTGCCAGGCGTGCTGACGGCGCGTGTCAACGAACCCGAATCCGACCACTACCTGGACGACCTGGCGGCGGCCTGGGCCAGCGATGTCGACGGCATCGTGATTCCCAAACTGGAAACGCTGCAGCAGCTGTACCCGGCGCTGCACTGGGTGCGCCGGCTGGAGCGCAGCGCACCCCGGCGCGAGCCGCGTTTCATCGTCGGCGGGCTGGAGTCCATCGCCGGCGTGACCAACGCGGCTGCGCTGTGCCGCGCACATGCCAGCCTGGCCGCGGTGTACTTCGGCGCCGAAGACCTGGCCAGCGAACTGGGCGCGCGCCGCACGGCCGCCGGCATGGAGGTGCTGTATGCCCGTTCGCAAGTGTTGCTGCACGCCAAGGCGGCGCGCATCGTGGCCATAGACCAGGCGGTGGTCGAGATCCGCGACGACAAGCACTTCGAGACCGACGCCCACACCGGCCGCGACCTGGGCTACGACGGCAAGATCTGCCTGCTGCCGCGCCAGGTGCAGGTGGCCAACCGCGTTTTCCGCCCCAGCGACGCCGAGCTGGACCACGCACGCCGCCTGATCGCCGGCTACGCCGCGGCCACCGCGCGCGGCGTCGGCACCATCGACTTTGAAGGCCAGATGATCGACGGCCCGCTGCTCAAGCGTGCCCAGCGACTGGTGGCCTTGGGCGAACACCTGGCGGGCCTGGGCAACAGCACCGAAAGCGCGCCATGAAGCAACTGGACGCCACGCAGCTGGACCTGCGCGAGTGGATCCGCCCCGGCGATGGCATCGTGATGGGGCAGGGCACCGCCGAGCCGCTGACCCTGACCGAGGCGCTGGTCCAGCAGCGCGCCGGCCTGGGCGGTGTGCGCCTGTTCCTGGCGGTGATGTTTTCTGACACGTTTTTGCCCGACAACTGCGACGGTTTCCAGGTCTTCGGCATGGGCGGCGTGGGCACCAACCGCCGCCTCATCAAGGCCGGCGTGATGGACGTGCTGCCCTGCCATGTGTCACAGGTCAGCACGTTCATCGAAGGCGGTGAGATCCCGTGTGACGTGGCGCTGGTGCAGGTCAGCCCTGCCGACGAACACGGCCGCTACAGCCTGGGCTTGGGGGCCGACCACACGCGTGCTGCTGTTGACAAGGCGCGTGTCGTCATTGCCGAGGTCAACGACCGTGTGCCGCAAACTGCGTGTGATGTGGCGCTGACCGCGGCCGACATCGACGTCGTGGTGCACACCAGCCGCCGGCCCATACAGTTGCCCACGGCAAGCATTGGCGACTTCGAACGCCGCATTGCCGCGCATATTGACGCCTACATCCCTGACCGCTCGACGCTGCAAGTGGGCTTCGGCGGCATCCCCGAAGCCATCATCGCGATGCTGGCCAACCGGCGCGACCTGGGGGTGCATTCGGGCATGGTTGGCGATTCGCTGGTCGACCTGGTGGATTGTGGCGCCGTGACGAATGCATGCAAAGGGATGGATGTCGGTGTCAGCATCACTGGTGTGTTATTTGGCACCGACGCGCGGCTGTACCGCCACGCGCACCGCAACCCGGCGCTGCGCCTGTGCCCCATTCCGTACACGCATGGCGCAGCGGTGCTGGGGCAACTGAAGCGGCTGGTGTCGGTGAACTCGGCGCTGGAAGTCGATCTGACTGGCCAGGTGAATGCCGAGAGCGTCGGCGGTGACTACATCGGCGCGGTGGGCGGGCAGGTGGATTTTGTGCGCGCCGCCGGAGGCTGCGCAGACGGCGCCTCCATCATTGCGTTGCCCAGTGCGGCCAAGGGCGGCACGCTGTCGCGCATCGTGGCGCAGCTGAGCGGGCCGGTGACCACCGCGCGCAGCGATGTGGATGTGGTGGCGACAGAAAACGGTG
The DNA here is from genome assembly GCA_043766725.1 of Burkholderiales bacterium. Classification (GTDB taxonomy): domain Bacteria; phylum Pseudomonadota; class Gammaproteobacteria; order Burkholderiales; family Burkholderiaceae_C; genus Rubrivivax. Next base: position 2,744 of record JAYUHT010000302.1, read on the forward strand.
CCGCGCGGCTGCGCGGTTTGTCGTTCAAACAGCGTGTGCGGGCGATGATGGGCTTGGCTGCGCCGCAGCACCGCGAGGCGCTGGCGCGGCAGGCGCACGCGCTGTACGGCGTGTGAAAGGCATGCCGCGCGCGGCTTCAGTCGTCGCTGAAGTTGGGTTTGCGCTTTTCGTTGAAAGCCTTGATGGCTTCCACATGTTGCGGCGTTTTGTGCGCCACGGCCTGAAAGCCGGCCGACATTTCGAGCAGGCTTTCCAGCCGCATGTGCTGGCCTTCGCGCAGCAGCCGTTTGCTCATGCGCAAGCCGGCGCCGGGGTTGGCGGCGATGCGCGCGGCCAGCGCCAGCGCCTCGCCCATCAGCTGCGCGGCAGGCACCACACGCGACACCAGCCCGCAGGCCAGCGCCTCGGCCGCGCTGATGCTGTCGCCGGTGAAAGACATCTCGGCCGCTTTGGATAGGCCCACCACACGCGGCAGCAGCCAGGCGCCGCCGTCGCCGGGGATCAGGCCCACACGCACAAAACTCTCGGCAAAGCTGGCGCTCTCGGCGGCGATGCGGATGTCGCACATGCAGGTCAGGTCGCAGCCGGCGCCTATGGCCGGGCCGTTGACGGCGGCGATCAGCGGCACGTCCAGGTTGTAGACCGCCAGCGCCAGGCGCTGCACACCCTGGCGGTACCACTCGCGCAGCATGGCCGGTGTGTGGTCAAACATCTCTTGCATGTGTTTCAGGTTGCCGCCTGAAGAGAACACCGTGCCGGCGCCGGTCAGCACCACGGCGCGCACCGAGGGGTCGTTGTTGATGCGCGCGCAGGCGTCAACAAACTCTTGCGGCGCGCTGTTGCCGGTCAGCGCATTGCGTGTTTCGGGTGAGTTCATCGTCAGCGTGACGATGGCGCCGGTTTGTTCGAAGTTCAGGAAGGGATGCATCGTTAAAGGTCCTGGTGGGGCGGGAACAGCGTGTGGCGCATGAAGTCCAGCGTGCTGGCTGCGTCGGTGGCCAGCAGTGCGCGGCCGAGCACGCGGTTCCAGTGGGTCTCGGCACCGAAGTCGGCGCGCCATTCGTGCAGGCGGCGGGTGTAGAGCTGCAAGTCGAATTCGGCCGTGACGCCGATGGCACCGTGCACGGCATGCGCGGTGGCTGCGACCAGCGCAGCGGCCTCGCTGGTGCGTGCTTTGGCCAGCGCAGCCCGCAAGGGCTGTGGCCACGGGCCATTGCCACTGCAGCCCATCTGGGCCGCCATGCGGCTGGCGGCCGCCTGTTCGGCCATCACGGCCAGCTGGTGTTGGATGGCCTGGAACTTGCCGATCGAGCGGCCGAACTGTTCACGCTGGTTGGCGTGCGCCACCGTCATTTCCAGCACACGATCCATCGCGCCGGCCAGCAGCGCGGCGGTGACTGCAGCGCCGACATCCAACCAAGCGGCGGGGTGCGTCAACACCTGCGCTGCGGCCGGCAGCGCGGGCCAGGCCAGGTCGGCACGCAGGCTGCCATGCACGCCGCTGGCGCTGCGTGTGGCGCTGGCCGTGGGCAGCAGCAGCCAGCCTGCAGGGCGCGTGACGGCCACCCATTCAGCCACCAGGCCCCACGGTGTGCCGGGGCAGCTGATGGCGCCGTTGGCGCTGAACAGCGCGGTGGTGGCGATGCTTGTCGGCCCGGCTGGCGCAGAGCGGCCTTCCTGCGCCAGCACCGCGCGCACCAGCATCGTGTGCGCCAGCGGCAGCGGCAACGCGTGCCGCCCTTCGCTCATGAACAGCGGAAATGCTTCAGCCAATGACAGCCCGGCGCCGCCCGTCGATTCAAGCACCAGTGCGTCAAGAAAACCCGATGCGCCGATCGCCTCCCACAGCGTGTCCGTTGACCCACCACCTTCAATCTGGCGCACGATGGCTGGCGTGCAAACGTCAGCGAGCAGCCGCTCGAACGGTGCTGACAGCTCATTCGCCGCAGGGCCCATCAGCGCAGCCCCAAACCGCGCGCGATGATGCCGCGCAGCACCTCGCGGGTGCCGCCTCGCAGCGAAAAGGTGGGCGCGAACTGCGACAGGTAAGCCAGTGTGCGCAGCAGCGCTGCGGGCGCGTGCTG
>JAYUHT010000303.1:0-4818 GCA_043766725.1 Burkholderiales bacterium
GGCGCGCTTCCAGCCGTCGGGGTCAAAGGCCGCGGCGAAGACGATGGGGTGCGGCTTGTGCTGCGTATGGAAATCGAACGCGCCCCAGCGCGTCCAGCGCCGGATGGCCGCGGCACTCGTGCCCCATTCAGGCTGACGCGGAAACTGCGCCAGGCCGCGCGCGCTCAGGCGCTCGATCAGATCGAGGCACACGCCGCGCACCGAGATCTCGTTGTGCTGGGCATCCCACATGTCGTCCAGCACCAGCACTATGCCGCCGCTGGCCAACCCGCCCAGGTGGTTGTAGCGCTCTAACAGGATGGTGCGTGCGCCGTTGCGCGCCGCTGCGATGGCCGCGCTCATGCCTGCCGGGCCGCCGCCCACCACCACCACATCGGCCTGCGCCACCACGGGCACGTCGCGTGCAGGTTCTTGTATCGAAGCAGGGTGCTGGGTCATGACGATTCCTGGCTCGAACTGTTGGGCGATCAGGCGTGCCCGGGCTGCCAGCGGATGATGAAGCGTTCCAGCGCCACCACCGCCAGGAAGAAGCTGCCCGACAAGCACGCGCTCATCACGATGGCCGCATACAGCAGCGGCGAATCGAAGTTGTAGGTGGCCTGGATGATCATGGCGCCGATGCCCTGCGTGGCGCCGATCCATTCGCCCACCACGGCGCCGATGACCGACATCGACGCCGCAATGCGCAGCGCCGAAAACAAATACGGCAGCGCGCTGTACACGCGCAGCTTGAAGAAAATCTCGCTGCGGCTGGCCGAGAGCACGCGCATCAGTTCCATCGCCTGCGGGTTCACCGCCTCCAGGCCGCGCACGCTGTTCACCAAGGTGGGGAAGAAGCACACCAGCGCGGCGATGGCGATCTTCGGCTCGACGCCATTGCCCATCAGCAGCACCAGGATCGGCGCCTTGGCCACGACCGGAATGGAGTTGAACATCACCACCACCGGAAAGAAAATTTCCTGCATGCGCCGGTGATGCACAAAGAGCGTGGCCACAGCAATGGCCACCAGGTTGCCCAGCAGGAAGCCGCCCAGCGCCTCCAGCGCCGTGGGCACCAGGTTGGCCAAGAGCACCGCACGCTTGAGGTACAGCGTTTGCAGCACCGCCCAGGGCGAAGGCGCGATGAAGGGCTTCACATCGAACACCACCACCAGCCCCCACCACAGCGCCAGCAAGACGGCGATGCCCAGTACCGGCATCAGCCGGCGGCGCTGGCGTTCGCGCCGCTGAGCTTGGTGATAGCGCGCTTCTTCTTCGTCCAACGCAGCGTCGGGCGCGGCGCCGGCGTTGGCGGCCAGCGGCGCGTTCACGAGCAGGCCTTCATCAACGGGCGCCCCTTGGCTAGCGTGAGTCAACACGTCTCCAGCAGGCGCCGCAATTCGCCCGTCAGGGCCACGAACGCCGGGCTCTCGCGCGTGGCCAGCGTGCGCTCGGCCGGCAAAGGCACGTTCACGATGGCGCGCACGCGGCCCGGGCTGGCCGCCATCATCAGCACGCGCTGGCCGAGGTAGGCCGCTTCGTGGATGCTGTGGGTGACGAACAGCACCGTGATGCCGAGTTCGCGCCAGACGCGGCGCAGCTCTTCATTCAGGCGGTCGCGCGTAATTTCGTCGAGCGCGCCGAAGGGTTCGTCCATCAGCAGGATCTTGGGGTCGCTGGCCAACGCACGCGCAATGGCCACGCGCTGGCGCATGCCGCCTGAAAGCTCGTGCGGGTAGGCCTGCTCGCTGCCGCCCAGGCCCACCAGGTGCAGCAGTTCGCGCGGCGTGGCCTTGGCGCGGCGTGCGCGGCTAACCGCCACCTGCAGCGGCAGTTCGACGTTCTGCAGCGCGTTGCGCCAGGGCAGCAGCGCCGGGTCTTGAAACACGAAGCCGATGTCGCGGCGCAGGCGTGCCGCTTCAGGCCGCTGGCCAAACACCAGCACCTCGCCGGCGTTGGGCGTGATGAGGTCAGCCACCACACGCAGCAAGGTGCTCTTGCCGCAACCGGAGGGGCCCAACAGCGTGAGGAATTCGCCCACCGCCACGTCAAGGCTCAGGCCTTGCAGCGCGGTGACGGCGCGCCGCTCGGTGAAGAAGCGCACGTGCAGGTTGCGGCAGCTCACGGCCGGCCGGGCATCCGGCACGAACTCCACCTCAGCGCCTCATTCAAGCGGACGCCGTGGATCCGGCTTTGCCGGGCCACTGGCGGCGCCCCCTGGGGGGAGGCGCCGACGGCGCTTCGGGGGGGTCATATTTTTCGCGCGGCCTGGGTTGCTTTCAGTAGATCGAGCGTGATGACCTCGTCGACCTTGGGCGTGCGCGCCGTGAACTGGCCGAGATCGCTGTACAGCGCAATTTGCTCCTGCCAGTTGCCAGCATCCATCGTGCCCCAACCCTGCGCGCGCGCCGTGTCGCCGAAGCTGTAGGCCAGCATCACATCAGCCGCCACGCGCTCGTCGGCACGTTCGAGGTTAGGGTACTCTTTGACCAGCAAATCCACCGCCTGGTCGCGGTTCTTGTCGGCCCAGGCCCAGCCCTTGGCGGCAGCGCGCAGGAAGCCGGCCAGCACGTCACCCTTTTCTTGCAGCGTCTTGGTGGTGGCGTAGTAGGGCAGGGCGTAGAGCTTGACACCGGTGTCCCACAGCGTCATGTCCACGCGCTCAGCGCCCAGCACCTTCAGCGCGGTGGTGTTGGTCAGCCAGCCGGTCACGGCATCCACCTGCCCCGTCATCAACGGCGCCATGTCGGCACCGATGGTGACGATGGTGACGTCTTTCTCGGCTATTCTGTTCTTGGCCAGCAGCGCGCGCAGCAAGATCACACCGGTGGCCTGGATGCCGACCTTCTTGCCCACCATGTCTTTGGCGGTGCGGATCGGGTTTTTCTTCAGCGAGAAGAAGGTATACGGGTGCTTCTGGATGCCGACGGCAAAGCACTTGATCGGCAAGCCCTGCGACACGGCCAGCATGAGCGACGGGCTCGATGAAACCTGGCCGAGCTCGAAGCGGCCCGAGGCCACCACCGCCACGCCGTCGATGCTGGGGCCGCCGGGCTGGATCTGAAAGTCGATGTCTTCGGCTTCGAAGTAGCCCAGCTTCTTGGCCACCACTTCGCCCAACTGGTTGCCGCCGATGAGCCAGCCGAGCTGCATGTTGATCTTGTTCTTGCCCGCGGCCAACGCCTCGATGGAGAGGAAGCTGCCGCCCGCCGCCATGGCCCCGGTGGCCATGGACGCGGCCAGCAAGCGGCGGCGTGTCGGGTCGAGATGTTCGTTCATGAGGACTCCAACGGTTGCACGGCGATCGGGCCATTTTGTTGGCCGGCAAGCGCTCTCGCAAGAGGTGTTTTCGGCCATGGCTCAACGCGCTCGGCGCCCGCGCAGCGCCGCGAGCTTGTGTTCAATGCGCGCCATCATGCGTGTCAGGTCAGCGTGCTCGTCGGCGGTGAGCGCTGCGCCGGGCGCGCGCACGCGGGCGCTGGCAATGGCGCCGCGCCGGCGCAAGATTTCCTTGCGCCAGGCCAGCGCCACGCCGGCCTGGGTTTCATAGCGCACCAGCGGCAGGTAGATCTCGAACAGGTCGTCGGCCAGGTCGCGGTTGCCGGCTTGCATGGCGGCGTACACCTCGGTCAGCATTTCCGGGTAGGCCACGCCGGTCATCGGGCCATCGGCGCCGCGCGCCAGCTCCAGCGGGTAGAACAGGCCGTTGTTGCCGACCAGGATGGAGACGCGGCGCTGGGGCTTCACCGGGTCTGCTTCCAAGGCGCGGATGCGCGAAATCTTGGTCAGCCCGGGGCTGTCTTCGGCCTTGAGCATCACCACCTGCGGCAGCTCGCGCACGATCTGGCTGAACACCGGCACCGACATGTGCACGCCGGTCACGGCCGGGTAATCTTGCACGCACACCGGCACCTGCGGGCCGAGCGCCTTGCACGCGCCGGCATAGAAGCTGAAGAACTGCTCGTCGTGCCGCACCGTGGGCGGCGGCGCGATCATGACGCCAGCCGCGCCGGCCGCCATCGCCGCCGAGGCCAGCGCCACCATCGGGTCGAAGCCCGGCGACGACACGCCCACCACCACGGGAATGCGGCCATCCACGCGGCGCAAGAAGCGGTTCATCACCGCCAGCGCTTCTTCTTGCGAGAGCTTCTGTGCCTCGCCCATGATGCCCAGGATGGTCAGGCCCTGAATGCCGAAGCCGAGGTAGAAATCGGTCAGACGGTCGATGCCGGGCAGGTCTACGTCGCCGGCGTCAGTGAAAGGCGTGGCGGCGATGACGAAGACGCCGGCGGTGTGGTGGTGGATGGGTGCGGCCATGGCAGGTTTCCTGGTTAGGCGTGCAGCATACGAGCAGCCATTCGCTGGCGCCATTCGCTTGCGCAGTTCGCACGGGCGCCCGAGCGCAAAAGAAACGCTGCGAGGGCAGGGATTTTGAGTATGGTCAAACCATTGACCATGTCGATCATTGACCCTAAAGTGGCTGCATGGTCACCGCCCGCCGCGCCCCCCGCACCAGCGCCACCAGCAAGGTGGCAAGCATGGCAGCGAACACGGTGGCGAGCACGGTGGCCACCAGCACCGCGGTCAGCGCCCCCCACCGCCCTGCCGCGGCGGCGGGTGAGCTGGGGCAGATCAACGTGCCCAAGTCGCGCGACGTTTTGGCGCAGCGGCTGCAAGCGCACATCCTGAGCGGCGCCTACGGCCCCGGCATGGCCTTGCCCACCGAGCGCGACCTGGTCAGCACCACCGGCCTGAGCCGCGGCTCGGTGCGTGAGGCGCTGCGCATTCTTGAAGCGCAAGGCCTGGTGCGCACACGCCCCGGGCGCTATGGCGGCTCGG
>JAYUHT010000304.1:0-4818 GCA_043766725.1 Burkholderiales bacterium
TTCCTGGCCACCAGCCCGCACCTGTTTCCGGTGATTTGCACCCAGCTCGGCGCGGTGGGCTGCAACGGGCCCAAGGTGCGCGTGGTGCTGGAAAAGCCACTCGGCCATGACCTGGCCAGCGCGCGCGAAATCAACCGCGCCGTGGCCGCGGCCTTCACTGAGCAGCAGGCCTTGCGCATCGACCATTACCTGGGCAAGCCCGCGGTGCAGAACCTGATGGCGCTGCGCTTTGGCAACGCCTTGTTTGAACCGTTATGGCGGCGCGAAAGCATCGCCAACATCCAGATCACGCTGGCCGAAAGCCTGGGCGTGGGCACGCGCGGCGACTTTTACGACCGCACCGGCGCACTGCGCGACATGATCCAGAACCACGCCCTGCAGTTGCTGACCATGATCGCCATGGAGCCGCCCGCGCGCAACGACGCCGACGCCATTCGCGATGAGAAGCTGAAGGTGCTGAAGTCGCTCAAGGCCTTCACGCCGGACAGCGTGGCGCGCGACGTGGTGCGCGGCCAGTACCGCGCCGGCAACGTGGCCGGCAGCGCTGTGCCGGGCTACCGTGAAGAAGTGAAGGTGCCCGCCGACAGCGCCTGCGAAACCTTCGTGGCGCTGCGCACCGAGGTGCAGAACTGGCGCTGGGCCGGCGTGCCGTTCTACCTGCGCACCGGCAAGCGGCTGGAACGGCCCGAGGCGCATATCGTGGTCACCTTTCGCGGCGTGCCGCACCCCATCTTCACCGGGGCGCACCAGCCCAACCGGCTGGTCATCAAGCTGCAACCCGAAGACGGGCTGGAGCTGCAACTCATGGCCGCCAAGGGCAGCGGCAGCAGCGATGCGCTGGCGCCGGTGTCGCTCGACCTCGACTTCGACAAAGCCTTCGCCAGCGAGCGCGTGGGCGGCTACGAACGGCTGCTGCTCGACGCCCTGGCCGGGCGGCTGAACCTGTTTGTGCGCAGCGATGAGCAAGAGCAGGCCTGGGCCTGGGTCGAACCCATTTTGGACACCTGGGCGGCCGACAGCACCGGCCCGCGGCCCTACACCTCGGGCAGTTGGGGGCCGGCCGCGGCCAGTGCGCTGGTGGCGCGCGACGGCATGGTCTGGGCTGAAGAGGCTTGGTAGGCGCGCAGGCATGACGCAGGCAAGCATGACACACGCAGGCAGAAGTTAGGTGCTCGACCGCATTCGCGCCGCCCTGCCCGCCCTGCCCCCGGCTGAGGCCCGCGTGGCCAAGCTGCTGCTGGCCGACGCCCGCGGCTTTGCCACCTTGCCGGTGAGTGAACTGGCCTTGCGTGCGCGGGTGAGCAAGCCCACGGTGATTCGCTTTTGCCGCAGCGTGGGCTATGACGGGCTGGCTGATTTCAAACTCAAGCTGGCCGGTACCGTCAATGAGGGCGTGCCCTTCGTGCACCGCAGTGTGGACGTTGACGACAAGCCCGGCGACCTGGTGGTGAAGGTGATTGACAACGCGGTGAGCGCGCTGCTGAAGTACCGCAATGCGGCGGCGAGTGCCGCCTTCGAGCGCGCCATTGCCGCTTTGGCGCAGGCCGGGCGCAGCGGCGCGCGCATCGAGTTCTACGGCGTGGGCAACTCGGGCATCGTGGCGCAAGACGCGCAGCACAAGTTCTTTCGCCTGGGCGTGAATGCCAGCGCGGTGAGCGACGGCCATGTGCAGGCGATGAGTGCGACCATGCTCAAGCCCGGCGACTGCGCGGTGCTGATCAGCAACTCGGGCCGCAGCCGCGACATGATCGAAGCCTTCTTGATTGCCAAGCGCAAGGGGGCCACGCTGATCGCCATCACCGCCAGCGGCTCACCGTTGGCGCAGGGCATGCAAGGCGCCAACCAGGTGCTGCTGGCCGCCGACCACCCGGAAGACCACGACCGCTACAGCCCGATGGTGAGCCGCTTGCTGCACTTGGTGATCATCGACATCTTGACCACTGGCGTGGCCTTGCGGCTCGAAGGCAGCACCTTGCAGCCGTTGCTGCAGGAGATCAAGAAAAACCTGCGCATCAAACGCTACGTGGGTGCTTGAAGCGCCAGCAACTCGGCCACGCCGTACAACTCGGCCAGCGCCTTGAGTTTGGCTGGCGTGCCCAGCACGGCCTGCGCGCCCAGGCGCCGGGCGGCCAGCAGCACGGCCAGGGCCGAGGTATCAAACTGCGCCAGGCCGGCGGCCTGCACCGACCAGGCCCCCGCCGCGCCCGCCTTGGCCGCCGCCTCAAGCTGCGCATGCACGGCGCGCGCTTCCACCAGCGTGAGCTTGGGCGGCAGGGCGAAGTCAGGCATCTTCGTGCTCAGCTCTTGGCCGACTTGTTCTTGTCGGCCAACTTGGTGATCAAGCCGTCGATGCCGCTGGTGCCGATCTCTTGCGCGAAGCTGTTGCGGTACTGCTCGACCATCCAGACACCCAGCACGTTCACGTCATAAATCTTCCACGACTCACCCGCCTTTTCAAGCCGGTAGTCGAGCTGGATCGGGTCGCCGCGGCCCCGCACCAAGGTGCGCACCACGATGTCGGTGTCACCGGCATTGGCGCGCAAAGGGCGCATCTCCACGGCATGCTCCTTCACTTGCGTGAGCGCGCCGGCATAGGTGCGCACCAGCAAGGTCTTGAACTCGGCCTGCAACTTGGCCTGCTGCTCGGGCGTGGCGCTGCGCCAGTTGCGGCCCACCACGGCTGCGGTCATGCGCGGGAAATTCACGTTGGGCATGACCTTGGCATCAACCAGCGCGACGATGCGGCTCACGTCACCTGACTGGATGGCCTTGTCAGCCTTCACGGCATCAATCACGTCAGTGGACAACTTTTGCACGAAGGCGTCGGGTGCCACATCGGCGGCATTGGCGGCGCTGGTCGCGCTCAGGGCCAAGGCGGTCAGGGCAAGGGTGAGCAGGCGTTTGAACATGTCGAATTCATCCTTCAAATAACCAGAGGCCTGGCTGTAACGCAGCCAGCGGGCAATTGGTTCACGGCTTGGTTTCGGCCGGCTCCTCAACCTCGGGCGCGTCGCCGTCGTAGATCAAACTACGCCGGCGCGCCAGGTAAGCGTCGCGCACAAAGCTGTACTTGTCCAAGGCAATGTCGTCGAGCATGCGCGACGCCCCCAGCAACAAGGCACGCAGGTTGACTGCCTGCACGGTGTTGACAGCCAGGCGGCTGCCGCCTGAATTGATCAACGTGGCTGGCGACGCCTTCAGGTCCAGCGGCATGCCGACGACGTCGCGCACGGTGCTGGGCCCCAGCAGCGGCAACACGAGGTAGGGCCCGGAGGCGAAGCCCCACTTGCCCAATGTCTGGCCAAAGTCTTCGCTGCGCCGCTCCAGGCCCATTTCGGCAGCGGGGTCGAGGATGCCGCCCAGGCCGAAGACGATGTTGGTCATGAAACGCATGCCCATTTCAAGCCCCGTCTGGCCCTTGCCTTGCAGCAGGTGATTGATGGCGGACCAGCCGTCGTAGAAATTGCCGAAGAAGTTGTCCACGCCCGCGCGCACCAGGCCGGGAACGACGTCGCGGTAGACCGTGGCCACCGGCTTGAGCACGTTCTCGTCAAGAACCTCGTTGAAGCTGAAGATCTTGCGGTTGAACTCTTCCCAGGGGTCTTTCTTCTGGCCCGGGCTCTGCGTGGCCTTGCTGATCTGGTCGCTCAGCCTGGCGCCGACCTTCTCGACGGTGGCGCAGCCGCCCAGTTGCAAGGCCACGCCAAGCAGCGTGACGCTGAGCCAAGCACGCATGTCGAGTGGCTTCATTTCTTGGCTCCGGCTTCGGGCGTGCCGGCCTCGGCGGCCTTGCTGAAGAGGAACTGGCCGATCAGGTTTTCCAGCACCACAGCGCTTTGCGTTTGTTTGATGGTTTCACCCGCCGCGAAGGTCTTGTCATCGGCGCCGGGCTCGATGCCGATGTACTGATCCCCCAGCAACCCGGCGGTGAGGATCTTGGCCGATGAGTCCTTCGGGAAGACGATGCCTTGGTCGATTTCCATCATCACCACACCTTGATAGGTTTTGGCATCCAGCGCAATGGTCTTGATGCGGCCCACCGTGACGCCGGCACTGCGCACCGGCGAGCGCGCCTTGAGGCCGCCGATGTTGTCGAACCGGGCCAGCAACGTGTAGCCCGTGCCGCCGCCGAAGCTGCCAGGTTCGCCGCCTTCAGGGCCAGGAACAGAATGGCCAGCAGGCCTAACAGTACGAATGAGCCGACCAGGATTTCAATGCCGCGTTTGTTCATATCCCTCTCCTATGGCGTGGAGAACATCAACGCCGTGAGCACGAAATCCACCGCCAACACGGCCAACGACGAGATCACCACGGTGCGCGTGGTGGCGTACGCCACACCTTCGGGCGTGGCCTGGGTTTCATGGCCTTGGTACAACGCCACCGCCGTGCAGATGACGCCGAAGAAGAAGCTCTTGACGATGCCGTTGCCGACATCGCGCCAAACGTCGACTTTCGACTGCATGATGCTCCAGAAGTTGCCGGAGTCCACGCCGATCAGCAGCACCGCCACCACGTAGGCGCCCAGGATGCCGACGGCCGAAAACAGCGCGGCCAGCAGCGGCATCGACACCACGCCGGCCAGGAAGCGCGGCGCCAGGATGCGACTTTTAGGGTCGACCGCCATCATCTCCATGGCCGCAAGCTGCTCACCGGCTTTCATCAGGCCGATCTCGGCCGTGAGCGAGGTGCCGGCGCGCCCGGCGAACAGCAGCGCCGTGACCACGGGCCCCAGTTCCCGCACCAGGGAAAGGTTGACGATCAAGCCTAACGATTCAGTTGCGCCATACGTGACCAGCGCGTAGTACATCTGCAAGGCCA
>JAYUHT010000305.1:0-4807 GCA_043766725.1 Burkholderiales bacterium
GCCGGCCGACCTGACCGCGCGCATGGCCGGGCCAGCGGCCCACCCGTGGCTGGAGACAGCCGGGTTGGAGGTGGTGCTGGCGCTGGCGCGCCTGAGCGATGAAAAAGACCTGCCCACCTTGCTGCAAGCCTTTGCGCTGCTGGCTGCGGTGCGCCCAAAGGCCCGGCTGGTGGTGTGCGGTGAAGGGCCGCAACGCCGCGCCTTGCAGGCCTTGGCGCAGGACTTAAGCGTGGCGCCGCGGGTGGCCCTGGTGGGTGTGGTGGCCAACCCCTTTGCCAGCCTGGCGCGGGCGCGCGCGTTCGCACTCAGTTCGCGGTTTGAAGGCTTTGGCAACGTGCTGGTCGAGGCCATGGCCTGTGGTGTGCCGGTGGTCAGCACCGATTGCCCGGTGGGCCCGCGCGAGATCTTGCAAGACGGCCGCTATGGCGCGTTGGTGCCGGTGGGCGATGCGCCCGCCCTGGCCGCGGCGTTGGCGCGTGCGCTCGACGGTGGGCAACCTGAAGGCGCGCGCGCGTTCGCGCAGCAGTTCACCGAAGACCGCTGCGCCGCGGCCTACCGCAAGTTGATTGAAACGTTGCTGCCCGCGGCTTAGGCCCGCGACGTTCAGCGCTCAGCGCCGGCGCCAGCGCTGCGCCAGCGCCACCAAGGCGGGTTGCCGACGCACGAGGTGGCGCGCGCGCCAGGCGGCCATGGCCGGCAGGCCGCGCCACGACAGCGCCACGCAGGCATCCAACAGCGGCCGCGGCGTGGTCTTGAAGATGCGCTTGTGGGCGTAGTCGCCAATCGCGAAATCGAACTGCCGGCAACCCTGCTCGTGCAGGTGGGCGATGGTGCGTTCGAGGATCAACTTGCCCGGCGCGCAATGCTTCCAGGCATCGCCCGCAAAACTCACGCGCAGCATGGTGTAGCAGCCGCCTTCAAGCAAGCCGTACAGCGCCGCAATGGCTTGATCGCCGTGCATCAAGGCGGTGAGCACCACCTGGCCACTTTGCAGTCCGTCTTGCAGCCCGTCTTGCAGCAAACCGGCATACAGCGCGCTGTGCGCAGCGTCGTCAAGTTGGTAGCCCGGTGTGTTGGCCAGCCGAGCGTGTTGCATGGCTTCAAGTTGCTGGTACAGGTTCAGCGCTTGCGCCGGCTCGCTGGCGCGAACGAAGTGCGCGCCTTCAATGCGGCTGAACACGCGCCAGGTGCGTTCGAACTCCTTGCGCACTTCCTTGGCCAGGCTGTGGCGCCAGTCGTCGAAGCTGCCGTCAATGCTGAAGTGGTTGCCGAACATGTTGCAGGGCTGGCAGGGCAGGGCCAGGGCCAACGGATTGGGCTGTCCGCCCACGTGCGTGAGCAGCTTGTCGATGCGCAGCAGGTCGTTGCCGGCCAGCGCCTGCTTCAGGGCCTGCCACAGCGGCGCGGCGCAGCTGGCGTCAAACGTTAGCGCCGGGTTCAGCAGCGGGCCGTTGTAGTCGCTCACGCCTCGATCCGGCGGCTCCACGATAGCCAGGCGGCCCTGGCGGCGCCGCACCAGGGGCAGCAGCAGCGCGTCAGCCTTGTCGCCTTCACGCCGCGCACACAACAGCAGCGGCTCCATGCCGGGCTGGCAGCCCAGCGTGGCGTACCAGTGGCGCAGCCAGGCGGCACTGTGAAACGGCGTCGGCGCGGGCGTGGCCAGCTGCTGCCAGCGCGCCAGGAAGTCGCCCAGCGAGGCGATGCGTTGCACGCGCCAGGGCAGGCCGGCACGCTGGCCAGGCGTGGCCGCGCTGTCTTGGGCTGGCGCGTGACAGGCCGGTGCCGGCCGCGTGCCGGCCGCTGCGCTCGAAAGCGGGTTCACCGGTGGTACGCCGCGATTTCGGTGATGCCGCCGGGCGCTTGCACAGACAGGCGAAAGTCGATCGGCCGCGCCTGGCGCTGCAAACGTTGCGCCCAGGGGCTGCGGCGCCACACGGCCTGCAGCATGGCCTTGGCCCAGAAGCCCGGGCCGCTCAAGGCGCGGCTGTGCGGGGTGTGCCCGAGGTGCCGGCGCAGCACGCCGTTGGCCAGGGTGACCATCTGCGAGCGGCGGATGCGCGGCGTCCAGTGTTCGGTGGTGACCGAGATGTTCAGGCTGTCGAGGTTGTCCACCCGGTGCGGCGAGTTCAGCGGCCAGTGCAGCATCTGGCCTGGTGCGAGCTCCATCAGCACCGCGTCGTGGTCGAACGCCGGGTCGTACGGCAGCCTGACTTCCACGCCACTCAGGGCGATGTCTTCCAGCGCCGCGGCCGGCAGGTAGGGGGCATGCGGCGGGTAGATGTACACCCGCTTGCGCCCGGCGATCTGCCACAGCGTTTGCCCCGGCAAGTCAGCGTGGTAGTGCACCTGCGCCAGCGGGCTGGAGATCAGGATGCCCATGCGCAGCGCGCCGGCGTCGAAGCCGGGCAGGGCGGCGCGCAGCTCGGCGTAGGCGGAGTCTTGCAAGGCGCCGTAGCGCTCGTCAACCAGGTGCACGTTGCGCAGGTTGAGCCACAGGCCGCCACGCGCAATGGTGTCGATCACCTGGCGGCCGCTCAAGCCACCCAGTTCCCCTTCGCGCCATTGCCGCGTGGCACTGCCCTGGCTCGACGTGGCCACCAGTGAACAGTGCTCGGCCGGGTAGCGCTCGATCAGGCTGGCCAGCGCGTCCAGGCTGAACAGCGCGTTTTTCGCCCAGCCGTGATGCAGGCGCTGCGGCGCCTGGCCCCACAGCCGGGCCTGGGCTGCATCGAGATCCTTGAACACGTTGGCTGGCATGGGCGGGCAAACAAATCTGTACAGCCGGCATGCTAGGTTTGATGTGCAGCAAACGGGTGGGAGATGGCGTGACTTCCTGGGCGAGCCGCGCTCTTGTGGTGCGCATTCACCCCCGCCAGCGGGCCACCCGCTTAGCCACTGATCGTGAACCTGCGGTGCAAGCCGCGTCACGGCTGAAGCATGGGTGCTCGTGAAAACTGGTTTGACAGCCACCGCAGCGCAAGCTGATGCGCAGTTGATTGCGTGCTGGTCAGAAATGCAGTTCGGGACTAACATTGATAGATAGTCCATTCTCAGATCAAGCCATGAGCGCTGTACTCGCCCCGCAGGCCCCTCAAGTCAGCCCCGAGCAAATGGCCGCAGCCGGCCTGCGCGCCTTTGCCGGCCTGGCCGCAGCTTGGGGCCTTTCCGTCGATGAGCAGTTGGCCTTGCTGGGTGAACCGCCGCGTTCCACCTACTTCGCCTGGCGCAAGCTGCCCGCGCAGGCGCGGCTGCCGCGCGACACGCTGGAGCGGCTGTCCAACCTGCTGGGCATCTACAAGAGCCTGCAAATCCTCTTTCCCGCGCCCGAGGTGGCCGACGCCTGGGTGCGCAAACCGAATGCGGCGCCGCTGTTTGGCGGGCGCAGCGCATTGCAGCGCATGCTGGCCGGCAATGTGAGCGACCTGAACGCCGTGCGGCGTTACCTCGACGGCGTGCGCGGCGGCGGCTGGTCGTGAGCGAGCCCCTGCTGCGCCGCGTGCGCTGGGCGCAGGCCTGCCGCATCGTGCCCACGCGCTACCCGGCGGTGAATCTGTTCGACCGCGTGGCCAGCGCCGATGACTTTGCCGCGCTGTACGCCCTGGAAGCGCTGACCAACGAGCGGCTGCGCGATGAAACCGGGCAAGTTGAATTGGTGCCGCAAGACCAGCGCATCTTCGGCCCTGGCAGCGGGCCCATCATGGCCGCGTTCACGCATGTCAACACCGAAGGCAGCCGCTTCGGCAACGGGCAGTTCGGTGTGTTCTACGCGGCGCGCGAGCGCGGCACGGCGGTGGCTGAAACCCGCTACCACCACGCCCGCTTCCTTGCCGCCACGAGCCAGGCCGCCATGCACATGCCCATGCGGCTGTACCACGTGGCCATCGATGCCAAGCTGCATGACGTGCGCCCCGTGGGCGCCGTGCCGGCGGCGATTCACGCCCCCGGCGACTACACCCGCTCGCAGGCCTTGGGCGCGCGGCTGCGCCAGGCCGGTTCAGCCGGCGTGGCCTATCGCAGCGTGCGCCGCGACGGCGGCCACTGCGCGGGCCTGTTCCGCCCGCGCGGCGCCAGTGCCTGCCTGCACGCTGCTTACTTGCTCTATGCGTGGGACGGTGTGCAGTTCACCGATGTGTACGAAAAGTTTTCGTAGCGCCGGTGCGGGGCCGCAGGTGTCAGTCCATCTGCGTCACGAACTTGGTCGTGAGATAGCCGTCGAACGTCTCGCTGCCGCCTTCACTGCCGATGCCGCTGTCTTTGATGCCGCCGAACGGTGTTTCGGGCAAGGCCTGGCCGAAGTGGTTGATGTTGACGATGCCGGCTTCGATGCCGTTCTGAATCTTCAGCGCGCTCCTGGTCGAGGTGGTGAAGGCGTACGACGACAAGCCATAGGGCAGTGAATTCGCACGGCGGATGGTTTCATCCAGGTCCTTGAACGGCACGCACGGCGCAATCGGGCCGAACGGTTCGCTGTTCATCACCAGGCTGTCGGCTGCCAGGCCGGTGAGCACGGTGGGCGCGAAGAAGTTGCCGGTGCTGCCGATGCGCTCGCCGCCCAGCTCAATGCGCGCGCCGCCGCGCCGCGCGTCGGCCACCATTTCTTCCATCACCGGCACGCGCCGGGCGTGGGCCAGCGGGCCCATGCGGGTATCGGCTTCGAGGCCGGGGCCGACCTTGATCTTGCGCGTGGCGTCAATGAAGCGGGCCATGAACCGGTCGTAAGCTTTCTCTTGCACAAAGAAGCGCGTGGGCGAGACGCAGACCTGGCCGGCGTTGCTGAACTTCAGCGTGCTGAGCATGTCGGCGGCGC
>JAYUHT010000306.1:0-4806 GCA_043766725.1 Burkholderiales bacterium
AACGAGTCGAACGACTGGAACTTCGCCGACGTGTGGGAGACGGTGGCCCGTGCCGTGCCGAACCGCATCGCGCTGTCGCACGGATCGCAGCGCGTGACCTGGGCCGCGTTCGATGCCGCAGCCAACGGCTTTGCCGCCTCGCTGCTGCGGCGCGGCGCCGCTCACCAAGACAAGGTGGCGCTGTACCTGTACAACGGCCCGGCCTACTTGCAGGCGGCGTTCGGCTGCATGAAGGCCGGCCTGGTGCCGGTGAACACCAACTACCGCTACCAGGAAGACGAGCTCACTTACCTCTGGGACAACTGCGATGCCATGGCCGTGGTGTTCCACGGCGCGTTCAGTGCGCGGGTCGAAGCCGTGCGTGCGCGCTGCCTCAAGGTGCGGCTGTGGATTCACGTCGAAGACGGCACAACGCCCTGCCCCGGCTGGGCTGTGCCCTGCGAGGCGGCCGCCGCGCCTGAGCGTGCGCGCGTGCAAGCACCGTGGGGGCGCTCGGGCGACGACCTGGTGCTGATCTACACCGGCGGCACCACCGGCCTGCCGCGCGGCGTGATGTGGCGCCAGCACGACCTCTTCGTCGCCTCGAACGTGTCGGGCGATCCGGCCGAGGCCGACCTGAACCATGTGCGTGCGCGGCTCGCCCAAAGTGAACAGCAGAGTGGTCGCTTTCCGGTCGGCCTGCCGGCCGCGCCGCTGATGCACGGCACCGCCTTCGTCTTCGCCGGCACGGTGCTGACGCGTGGCGGCACCGTGGTCACGCTGACGCAAAGCACGTTCGATGTGGTTGAACTGCTGGCCACGATCGAACGTGAGCGCGTCACCGACCTGTGCATCGTTGGCGACGCCTTTGGCCGCCCGATGGTCGACGCACTTGATGCCGAACCGCTCCGCCATGACCTGCGCTGCCTGAAGGCGGTGTCGTCGTCCGGCATGATGTGGGGGCAGCCGAACAAGCAGCGCTTGCTGGTGCATGCGCCCGCAGCGGTGCTGGTGGACTTTCTCAACAGCAGCGAAGCCAGCGGCATGGGCCGCTCCGTCACGTCGAAAGGGCGCGCCGCCCAGCCGGCGCGCTTCAAGCTCGGGCACAACGCCTTTGTCATCGACGACGACAACCGCCCCGTGGTGCCCGGCAGCGGCATCAAGGGCCGCATCGCGGTACGCGGCGGCGTGCCGCTCGGCTACTACGGCGATGCGGTGAAGAGTGCCGCAACGTTTGTGCTGATCGACGGCGTGCGCTGTGCGATCCCCGGCGACTACGCGCTGGTCGAGGCCGACGGCAGCATCACGCTGCTCGGCCGCGGCTCGGTCAGCATCAACACCGGCGGCGAAAAGGTGTTTCCCGAAGAGGTTGAAGAATGCATCAAGCAGATGCCGCAGGTGCGCGATGCCGTGGTGGTGGGCGTGCCCGACGCGCGCTTCGGCGAATGCGTGGCCGCGGTGGTTGAGCCGGTGGCCGGCCAGGCCGTCGATGCCAACGCCGTGAAGGCACATGTGCAAGGGCAACTCGCAGGCTACAAGGCGCCGCGCCACGTGATGGCGCTCGAATCCATCGGCCGCGGGCCGAACGGCAAGGCCGACTACCGCGCCTTGCGCGAGCGGGTCGTGCAGTGGCTGGAAGGAAGCTGAAGCAATGTCTCAATTACTCGTCGAGCGCCGTGACGGCATCGCCATCGTCACCCTCAACCGGCCGGAAAAACGCAACGCGCTGTCGCCCGAGATGGTGGTGCGCCTGGCCACGTTCTGGCGCGAGGTGGCCGACGACGACGCCGTGCGCGTGGTCGTCGTCACCGGCGCGGGCGACCAGGCCTTCTGCGCCGGGGGCGATCTGGGTAGCTTGATCCCGCTGATGATGCGCACGCGCGCGCCGCTTGGCGAATGGGAGGAGCGTTTCGCCGCCGACCGCAAGCAGCTCGGCGCGGCGATCCTGCGCAACGCCGACTTCTTCAAGCCGGTGATCGCCGCGATCAACGGCCATGCGCATGCCGGCGGCGCCGAGTTCGTGATGGCCACCGATTTGCGCGTGATGTCTAGCCAAGCAACGTTTGGCGTCACTGAGGTGCGGCGCGGCCTCATCGCCAGCGGCGGCTCGCTGGTGCGCATACCGCGCCAGGTGCCGTGGGCGCAGGCGATGGAGCTGCTGCTGCTGGGCGAGCCGATCGCGGCGCCGCAGGCGCTGGCGATGGGGCTGGTGAATCGTGTCGTGCCGCCGAGCGAGGTGTTGCCGGCCGCGCTTGAACTCGCGCGCCGCGTCAGCCTGGGCGCACCGGTGGCGCTGGAAAAGACCAAGGAAGTGATGGTGCGCACCAGCGGCCTTTCTCTTGAAGAAGCCTTCACCATCGAAACCCAGTGCACGAAGGAAAACGCCGCCATGGCCGACGCCAAAGAGGGCCCGCGTGCCTTCATGGAAAAACGCGCGCCGGTCTTCGTCGGCCGCAAGGGGCAGCCGCGATGACGTTGCTTGCAGGCATCCGCGTGGTCGAGATGGGCCTGTGGGTGGCCGGCCCGGCGGCGGGCGGCATCCTCGCCGACTGGGGCGCCGAGGTCATCAAGATCGAGCAGCCGCAGGGCGACCCGATGCGCAAGCTGTTCGGCGCGCTCTCGGGCTCGAAGGAGGAACGCTGCCCGCCGTTCGACTTGTACAACCGCGGCAAGAAGAGCGTCGCGCTCGACATCAACCAGCCCGAAGGCATCGCGCTGGCGCAGCGCCTTGTCGCCACAGCCGATGTCTTCATCACCAACATGCGGCCACAGTTCCTGCAGCGCGTGGGGCTCAACCCTGAAACGCTGCTGGCCAGACACCCAAAGCTGATCTATGCCAGCCTCACGGCTTACGGCCTGACGGGCCCGGATCGCGACGCGCCGGGCTTCGACATGGCCGCGTTTTCCGGCCGCAGTGGCCTGGCCGACCGCGCCACGCCGCCGGGCGGCGCGCCGCCGATCCTGCCCGGCGGGCTGGGCGACAACGTCACCGCGATGGCGCTCGTTAGCGGCATCACCGGCGCGCTGTTCCACCGCGAACGCAGCGGCAAAGGGCAACTCGTTTCAACCTCGCTGTTGCGCACCGGCATTTACAGCATCGGCATGGACGTGGCCACGCGCGTCGGCCTGGGCCGCATTGCGCCGACGCTGCCGCGCACGCGGCCGCAGAACCCGCTGATGAACCTGTACCGCGCCGCAGATGGCAAGTGGCTATGGCTGGTGGGCGCCGAGTCGCAGCGGCATTGGCCCGGCATGGCGCAGGCGCTCGGTGCGCCCGAGCTGGTTGCCGACGAACGCTTTGCCACGCCGCGCGATCGGCGCCGCAACGGCGAGTCGCTGGTGGCTGAGTTCGATCGGCTGCTGGCGCAACGCAGCCGTGCCGAGTGGGTCGAGATCTTCCGCCGCGACGACGTCTGGTGGGCACCGGTCAACTCGGTTGATGACCTGCTGCAAGACCCGCAGGTGTTGGCAGCAGGCGCTTTCGTCCACGTGCCGGTAACGGCCGGCGCGGCAGCCCCAGAGGACGTGAACGGTGTGGCCACACCAATCGACTTCAGCCTCACTCCGGCCGGCCCCAGGGGTGCACCGCCCGCGGTCGGCGCCGACGCCGATGCGCTGCTCGAGGGCTTGGGCCTGACGCGCGACGAAATCGCCCACCTGCGCCGCACGGGCGTGCTGGCGGGGGCTTGACGACGATGGCCTTGCAACCCCTGGCCGGCGTGCGTGTGGCCGATTGTTCGTCCAACATGGCCGGGCCGTATGGCGCCATGATCCTGGCCCAGCTTGGTGCCGAGGTGGTCAAGGTCGAGGCGCCGCAGGGCGACGATGCGCGGGCCTGGCCGCCCATCGTCGCCGGCATGAGCCTGGCCCACCGCCACATGGGCGCGGGCAAGCGCGGCATCGTCATCGACATGAAGCAGCCGCGCGGTGTGGAGGTGGCGCTGGCGCTGATCACAAAGTCAGATGTGGTGCTGCAAAGCATGCGCCCCGGTGTGGCAGAGCGCATCGGCATCGGCCGCGCCGCCGCGCTGGCTGCCAACCCGGCGCTGCTGTACTACGACATCAGCGCCTTCGGCAGCGGGCCGGTCGGCAGCGCCATTCCCGGCTACGACCCGCTGGTGCAGGCCTACAGCGGCATCATGCAGATGACTGGCCATGACGGCTCGCCGCCGGCGCGCTGCGCGCCGTCTTTGATCGACCTGGGCACCGGGCAGTGGGTGGCGATGGGCGTGCTGGCTGCCTTGCTGGCGCGCCGCAACGGCCAGCCCGTGCAGGCGATGGAAACCGCGCTGATCGACACGGCCTTCAGCGTGATTCCGTACCAGGCCACGGCCGCGAAGCTGACGGGCGAGCGCCCGCCGCGCGCCGGCTCGGGCAACCCGATCGCAGCGCCGTACCAGTGCTACCGGGCGCGCGATGCCGACATTCTTGTGGCGGCGCCAAGCCAGCGCTTGTGGCAGGTGTTGCTGCGCGCGCTTGAAGCGCCGGTGTTGGGCAACGATGCGCGCTTCGCCAGCGTCGCGCTGCGCAGCCAGCACCGGCTGGCGCTCGAAGCCGCGCTGAACGAAATACTGGGCATGCAAGACGCCGCACACTGGATCGAACGCCTGACCGCAGCCGGCGTTCCGGTGACGCTGGTGAGCGGCCTCGACGCAGCGGTGAACAGCGCTGTGGCCACCGAGCGCGGCACGTTTGTCGAGTCTGACGGCGTGCCGCTGGTGCGCCTGCCCTGGCTTGCCGACGGCGCGCCGCTGGCCTGGCAACGCCGCGCGCCGCGGCTGGGCGAGCACACCGCGCAGGTGCTGGCCGAGCTTGGCTACGACCGGG
>JAYUHT010000307.1:0-4795 GCA_043766725.1 Burkholderiales bacterium
CGTCACGCCCGCCGGCACGGTGAGCGTGCCGTCGGCATTCAGCACCACGCCGTTGCTGAACAGCGGCGCGCCATAGTCGGCCGCGCCGGCGCTGCCGCCGCCTAAGCTGAAGGGATAGCTTTGTGGCGCCGCGGCCAGCCCGCTCAGCGTGACGGTGTAGACCAGCGGCAAACCTTCAGGCACGGCGTCGCCCTGCGCGCCGGGCGCACCCGGCTCCACCGTGAGCACTTGCGGCGCGTTGTCGTTGTCGATGATCTCGCCCACGCCGCTGGCCCGCGCCAGCGTGGCACCCACGGGCTCGCTCAAGATCACGCTGAAGCGCTCACTGCCTTCAAAGAGCGCGTCATCAATGATCGGCACGGTGAGCGTCAGGCTCAGCACACCGGGGGCGAAGGTGAGGCTGCCCAAGCTCGCGCTGTAGTCGGCGCCGGCGGCGGCCGTGCCGTCGGCGGTGCGGAAACTCACGCTCACCGGTGTGCTCGACACCGCGCTCAGGCTGAGCGTGAAGCTCATCGTGCCCGCGGCCTCATTCACGCTGACATCGTTGATCGACAGGGCCGGCAGCACCGGCAGCGGCGTGTCGTGGATCAGCCCGTTGGCGCTGACGCCACCCACGCTCAGGCGCAGCGTCTCATCAGGCTCGACAAGCGCGTCGCGCAGCGTGGGCACGGTGATGGTGAAAGCCGTCACGCCCGCGGGCACGCGCAGGCTGCCGTCGGTGTTGAGGGTGACGCCCTGGCTGAAGCTGGGCACACCGATGTCGGCCGTGCCGGCGCTGCCGCCGGCGAGCGAAAACGCCAGGCTGGTGACGCTGGCCGAGGCGTTGCTCAAGCTCACGCTGAACAGCAGCGGCGCGCCTTCAGTCACCTCGGCGCCGGCCACCACGGCGCTCACCACGGGTGCGGCGTCGTTGTCGATCAGCGTGGCCTGGCCGTGGGCATCGGCGATGTTGGCGTTGACCGCGCCTTGCAGGTTGATGAAAAAGGTCTCGTCGCCCTCGAACAGCGTGTCGTCTTGAATCGGCACGCTGACGCTGAGCACGGTGACGCCGGGCGCGAAGCGCAAAGTGCCGGAAGCCGCGGTGAAGTCGGCGCCGAGCGTGGCCGTGCCTGATGTCAAACTGTAGTTCACGCTCACCAGCAATGATGACGGCGTGTTCAGCTGCACGCTGAAGCTCAGCGTGCCGGCGCTTTCGCTGACGCGCGCGTCACCCACGCTCAGCGCTGGCAGCTCCGGCGCCGGCGCGGGTGGTTCGGCGGCGCGGCGGTGCGTGTCGTCCAACAGCAGCGCGGGCAGGCTGGCGCCGTTGATCGGCGTGGTGTGCACGGAGTCCGGCACGACGGGCTCGACGACGCGGTCCACGCGCAGGCCCGGCAGGAAGCCGCCTTCGGCCGTGGTCAACCCTGCGCCCGGTGCGTCTTGCGGGTCGGTGCGCTCGATGCCGCTGATGGCGCGGTTCACGTCCTGCGCCGCAGCGCCCGCCGGTTCGGCCGGCGGCGTGGGGCGGGGCACGGGCACGGCGGCAGGGCGCGGCAGGGGCGCCGGTGCGGGCTCGGCGTCAGCCTTCGGCCGGGCATCGCTGCCGCCGTCGAAGTCCTGGGTGTACTGGAGCAGGGTGCCTTGCTCGGTGAGCACCTGGTCGCCCTTGACGACGATGTCACCCACCTTGAGCGCGCGCAGGTTGCCCAGCGAGTCACGTATGTAGGCGCGGCCCGAAAGCGCGGAAACCTTGGCCGTGACGGTTTGAACGATGAGGGGCATGGGACTTTTCTTTCAACACCCGACGCGGCGCGGGCGAATGAATCAAATGGCAGGAAAAATGGCTGCAACTTAACCGTTGACGCCAGCCAAGACAATGTCAACGTTCACGCAAAGCCTGGTTCCTGATCTTCAGAATCGGCTTGAGCAGGTAAGACATCACGGTCTTGTGGCCTGTGAGCACATCGACCTCGGCCGTCATGCCGGCCATGATGGGCAGCTTGTCGTGCAGCTTGGCTTGCGTGGTGCGCACGCGCACCAGGTAGAAGGCATTGCCGCGGTCGTCCACCACCGTGTCGGGGCTGATGTTTTCCACCTTGGCGCTCAAGCCCCCGTAGACCGAGAAGTCGTAGGCCGTGAACTTCACCATCGCTGCCTGGCCGGGGTGCATGAAGGCGATGTCGCGCGGCGCCACGCGGGCTTCGAGCACCAAGGCGTCATCGAGCGGCACGATCTCCACGATGTCCTTGCCCGGCTGCACCACCCCGCCCACGGTGTTGACCAGCAGGCGCTGCACGCGGCCGCGCACCGGGCTGGTGATCTGGCTTTTGTCGACCTTGTCGTTCAGCGCCACCGCGCCTTCATTCAGGGCGTTCAAGCGGCCCATGGTTTCAGCCAGGTCGCGCCGCGCTTCATTGCGAAAGGCGATCTCGGTTTCCTGCACCTTGCGCTGCGCTTCGTTGATGGCCGCCTGCACGCGCTGGATCTGCGCCGCCGACTGTTCGGCCTCACCGCGGCTGCGCGACACATCGCGCTCCAGCTTCAGGATGTCGACCTCCGACACCGCGCCCGACACCAGCAGCGGGCGCGTGCGTGCGAGTTCTTGTTGGCTCAAATCCAAGCCGCGTTCGGCGGCGACGCGGCGCGAGCGCATTTCGGCCAGTTCCTGCTGGCGCTGCGCGAGCTGCTGGCCACCGATTGAGAGCGTGGTTTGCAGCTCCGAGCGGCGCATCTCGAACAGGCGGCGTTCTTCCTCAATGATGCGGCGCTGGTCGTCGTTCTGGCCTGGTGGCGGCGGGCGGAAATCGGTGCCCTCGGCCAGTGCACGCAGCCGCGCCTGGCGCGCTTGCAGGGCAAAGCCTTGTGCGCGGTTCTCGCGCGCGCCCGAGTTGGCGCGCGTGGCGTCGATGCTGAGCAGCAACTGCCCCTGCTCGACGACCTCGCCTTCACGCACCTTGATCGCCGTGACCACGCCGCCGTCGAGCGACTGCACCAGTTGCAGTTGTTTCGATGACACCACCTTGGCCTCGCCGCGGCTGACTTCATCGACCACCGCAAAACAAGCCCAGACGATGAGCGCGGCCACCACGGCGGCGGCCACGCGCACGATGAGGCGGGCGCGGCGGGTTTGCGCCTGCGAGATCACGTCGGCGGCTTCGGCCTCGAAGGTTTGCATCGCCGACAAGCTCATGCCGCCCTCGCCACGCGGCCGTTGGCCAGCGCTTGCATGATGCGTTCGCGCGGCCCGTCGGCCACGATCTTGCCGCCGTCCACCACGATCACCCGGTTAACCATTGAGAGCAGCGAGGTGCGGTGCGTCACCAGCACCACCGTCTTGCCTTGCGTAAAGGCGGTGAGCCGTTCGGTGATCTGCGCCTCGCTTGAGAAGTCCATCGCGCTGGTGGGTTCGTCCAGCATCAGCATGGGCGCGTTGTGCAGCACGGCGCGGGCCAGGCCCACCGCCTGGCGCTGGCCACCCGAGAGCAGCTCGCCGCGTTCGCCCACCGGCATGTCAAAGCCGCGCGGGTGGCGGTTGATGAACTCGCCCAGGCAGGCCACTTCGGCGGCTTCCACCACCGCGCTGTCGTCGGCCTGTGGCAAGCCGAAGGTGATGTTGTCGCGCAGGCTGCCGTGGAACAGGGTCACGTCTTGCGCCACCTGGGCCTGGTTGCGCCGCAGGTCGGCCGGGTCGAGCTGGCGCAGGTCGATGCCGTCGATCAGCACCGCGCCTTCGGTGGGCTGGTACAGGCCCATGATGAGCCGCTGCAAGGTGGATTTACCCGAGCCCACGCGGCCGATCAGCGCCACGCGCTCGCCGGCTGTCACCTTGAAGCTGAGGTTGTCGAGCACCTTGTCTTGCCGGCCCGGGTAGGCAAAGCTGACGCCACGAAATTCGATCTCGCCGCGCAGTGTGGGCCGCTGCACATAGGTGGCTGCCGGGTCGCGTTCCTGCGGCTGGCTCATGAGTTTTTCCAGCCCTTCCAGCGCGGTGCGCGCGCCTTGGTACTGCATCAACAAGGCCACGATCTGCCCGGCCGGGGCCAGGGCGCGCGAGGCCAACATGGTGCACGCGATGAGCGCGCCCATGCTCAGTTCACGCGCGCCGATGAGGTGCACGCCGATCACCACCAGCGCCACCGACACCGCCTGGCTGAGCAGCGCCGTGCCGTGGCTGGCGTGCGCCGACAGGCCACGCATCTTGATCTGCGTGGCGCTCAAGAAGGCGTTGGTGCGCTCCCAGCGCGCCTGGATCACGCCTTGCGCGCCCTGGCTTTTGATGGTCTCG
Organism: Burkholderiales bacterium; assembly: GCA_043766725.1. Taxonomy (GTDB): domain Bacteria; phylum Pseudomonadota; class Gammaproteobacteria; order Burkholderiales; family Burkholderiaceae_C; genus Rubrivivax. The sequence continues at coordinate 4,265 of JAYUHT010000307.1, forward strand.
ATGCCGGCCAGGCTTTCCACCAGCGTGGCGTTGCGCAGCGCACCGGCGCGGTAGGTGGTCTGCGCCAGTTCGTGCAGGCGCTGCTGCAGCAACCAGCCCACACCCAGAATGGCCACGCCTGTGGCCAGCACGGGCAGGGCCAGCCAGGGTGAGATCCAGGCGATGACGGTCAGGAACAGCAGCGCGAAAGGCAGGTCGATCAGCGTGGTGACGGTGCTGGCGGCGATGAAATCGCGCACCTGTTCGAAGCCGCGCAGGTTGGCCGCGAACGAGCCCACCGATTCGGGGCGCTGCTCCAGGCGCATGCCCAGCACGCGCTCCATCAAGGTGGCCGAGAGCTGCACGTCGATGCGCGCGCTGGCTTCATCCACAAAGCGGCTGCGCAGCAAACGCAGCCCCAAGTCAGCGCACAGGATCAAGCACACGCCGATGGCCAGTGCCCACAGCGTTTCCACCGCGTGGTTCGGAACCACGCGGTCGTAAACGTTCATTGAAAACATCGGGAAGGCCAGCGCAAACAGGTTGATCAGC
>JAYUHT010000308.1:0-12582 GCA_043766725.1 Burkholderiales bacterium
CGCGCACCATTGCCTCGCGCAAGGGCTTCAAGCTCATCAAGACGCCGTCTGACATGCAGGGCATGAAGATGCGCGTGCCACCCAGCAAGTTACTGCAAACGTTTTACCGCCTGGCCGGCGCCAACCCCACGGTGGTGCCCTGGGGCGAAACGCCCACCGCCATCAAGCAGGGTGTGGCCGATGGGCTCGACCCCGCCATCGCCGCACTCGCCACCTTCGGCTTTCACGACCTGCTGGCGCACATCAGCTACATCCGCTCGGTGCCCGATGCGCAGATGTTCGCGGCCAACGCCGCGTGGTACCAGCAGTTACCTGAAGACCTGCGCCATGCTTTCGACGCTGCGAATGAGCAAACCCAGGCCGAGACCTTTGCGCAGATTGAGAAGGCGCGCACCGAGTCGATGCGCATCCTGCGCGAAGGCGGCTGTGCCTTCTACAACCCGACCGATGCCGAGATGAAACAGTGGCTCGACACCTGCGGCGAGCAGCGCAAGGAATACGACGAGTTCAAGATGCAGTTCGCCGGCTCGCTGGCAGCGTTCGATGCGTTCAAGAAGGCCGCCAACACCAAGGGCCCGATCACCGTGGCTGATTTCAAGCTGTGAGGCCTGCTCGGGGCGCCTTGGCCGGGGCGTCTGGATGAAGCGCTTCCTGCAAGCGCTCGACCGCGACGCCGAACGCTGGGCGATGCTGGTGTTCTACAGCTTTTGCTGCATCGTCATCGTGCAAGAAGTCATCCGCCGATTCGTGCTGAACTACTCCTCGGCCTGGGGCGAGGAAGCCGCGCGCTATGCCTTCATCTACCTGGGCTGGGTGGGCGCGGCCTACGCGGTGCGTGAACGCGCGCACATTCGTTTCGATGTCTTGATCGGCCGCGTCGGCCCGCGCACCAAGGCGGCGCTGTTCATCTTTGCCGAGTTGGCCACCATCGCCTTCGCGCTGATCGCGCTGTACTGGAGCCTGCACACCGTGCGCCAGTTGTTGCAGTTCGGTGGCACCACGCCGGTGTTGCGCATCAACAAGGTGTGGTTTGAGGCTGCCGTGCCCATCGGCTTCACACTGGTCATCGTGCGCAGCGTGCAGGGCATCGTGCGCGATCTGCGCGACCTGGCCGCCGGCCGGCCGGTGTATGCCGGCAAGGCCATGTTCGAAGAATGAACCCCGTCGCTTTGTCCATCTGCGGCCTGGTGCTGTTGTTGATCATCGGCGTGCCGTTCTGGGTCGCCATGGGCCTGGGCACCTTTGCCATGTTGGCCAGTACGCAGGCCCTGCCCCTCACCCTGATCGGCGAGGCGCTGTTCGAAGGCGTTGATTCGTTTGCGCTGATCGCCATACCGCTTTTCGTGCTCACCGGCGACGCCATGGTGCGCACCGGCCTGGGCGAAAAGCTGCTGAACTTTGCCGAAGCCACATTCGGCTCGCTGCGCTCGGGCTTTGGCACCTCCACCGTCATGGGCTGCGGCCTGTTCGCCTGCATTTCAGGCAGCGACGCCGCCGACGCCGCCGCCGTGGGCCGCTTGACCATGGCGCGCCTGGTAGAAAAGGGCTACCCCATGCCGTATGCCTGCGCGCTGGTGGCATCGGGGGCCTGCACCGGCATCCTGATTCCGCCTTCCATCGCCTACATCATCATCGGCCTGGTGCTGGGTGTATCCAGTTCCACGCTGTTCGTGGCCGCGTTCGTGCCCGGGGTGCTGGTGCTGCTGTCGGTGATGATCACCAACGCCGTCATCAACCGCTTGCGCGGCTACGAAATATCCACCGGCCGCTTCAGCATGCAGCGCTGGTGGCGCGCGCTGTGGGAAGCGCGCTTCGCGTTGGCCATTCCGCTCATCATCCTGGGCGGCATTTACAGCGGCGTGTTCACGCCCACTGAATCGGCCGCGGTGGCGGTGTCGGTGGCGGTGCTCACCGGCCTGGCGCAGGGGCGCCTGCTGCTGGCTGACTTCCCGGCCATGCTTGGCACCTCAGCGCGCGTGTGCGGCGTGGTGCTGCCCATCATTGCCGTGGCGTTGCTGTTCTCGCAGGCGCTCACGGTGCTCGACGTGCCGCAGAACTTTGTCGCCTGGGTGATGTCGTTCGGCACCAGCCGCACCGCCATCGTGTTGCTGCTGTTGGCCATCTGGGTCGTGGCCGGCATGTTCATGGAAACCGGGCCCAACATCGTGGTGCTCGGCCCGCTGCTGTGGCCCCTGGCCAAGGCCGTGGGCATGGAGCAGGTGCACTTCTGCATCTTCATGATCACCACCCTGGGCCTGGGCTTCATCACGCCGCCGTTCGGTCTGAACCTGTTCGTCATGTCGGGCCTGACGCGCACGCCCGTGGCCACCATCGCCTGGTACGCCCTGCCCTTCGCTTTGGTGATGGTGGGCGTGTCGGCCTTGATCGGTTTTGTCCCCTCCATTTCGATGTTTGCCGTGTCACGCTAACGTTTCAAATCAACCACCATGACCATCACCTACCTCAAGCGGGCAAGCAAGACGCCCGAAACCGAAACCGCCGCGGCGCAGCGCGTGGTGCACGACATGCTGGCCGCGATTCAAAGCGGCGGCGAACAGGCGGTGCGCGACTACGCCCGCACGCTCGACCACTGGCAAGGCGAGATCGTGATGACGCCGGCGCAGATCAATGCTGCCTTGCGTGAAGTGCCTGCCAGCGTGAAACGCGACATCGACTTCGCGGTGCGCCAGGTGCACGACTTCGCCTCCGCTCAAGCCCGCTCACTCACCGAGTTTTCCGTAACGTTGCACCCCGGCGTCACCGCCGGGCAGCGCGTGGTGCCGGTGAACGTGGTGGGCTGCTATGCGCCGGCCGGGCGCTATGCCCACATCGCCTCGGCCTACATGACCGTGGCCACCGCCAAGGCCGCGGGCGTGAAGACCATCGTCGCCTGCTCATCGCCCTTTCGCGGCGGCGGCATGCACCCGCATGTTTTGTATGCCTTCCAGGCCGCGGGGGCCGATGTCGTCCTCACCCTGGGCGGCGTGCAGGCCATCGCCACCCTGGCTTACGGCCTGTTCACCGGCCAGCCGGCTGACGTGGTGGTCGGCCCGGGCAACAAGTTCGTGGCCGAGGCCAAGCGTGCCTTGTTCGGCCAGGTGGGCATTGATGTGTTTGCCGGCCCCTCCGAAGTGGCGGTGATTGCTGATGAAACGGCCGATGCGGCACTGGTCGCCAGCGACCTGGTGGGCCAGGCCGAGCATGGCCATGAGTCGCCAGCCTGGTTGTTCACCACATCGCAGGCCTTGGCGCAAGACGTGATGGCGCGTGTGCCGGGCTTGATCAACGCCCTGCCACCCACCGCGCGCGACGCCGCCGGTTCCGCCTGGCGTGACTATGGCGAAGTCATTGTGTGCAGCACGCGCGAAGAAGTGGCGCAGGTGTCTGACCGCCATGCCAGCGAGCACCTCGAAGTGCATGCGCAAGATTTGGACTGGTGGCTGCAGCGGCTGACCTGCTACGGCTCGCTGTTCCTGGGCGAGGAAACCACCGTGGCCTTTGGCGACAAGGCCAGCGGCCCGAACCATGTGCTGCCCACCAAGGGCGCGGCGCGCTACTCGGGCGGGCTGAGCGTGCACAAGTTCATGAAGACGCTCACCTGGCAGCGCATGAACCGCGAGGCAACGCGGCAGATCGGTGAAGTCACGGCACGCATCTCGCGGTTAGAGGGCATGGAAGCGCATGCGCGCACCGCCGATGATCGCTTGGCCAAGTATTTCCCTGGCGAACCCTTCGACCTGGGCGAACCGGTGAAAGTGTGAACGCCTTCATCAACGAGTTGTTTGCGCTGCACGGCAAGCGCGCCGTGGTGACCGGTGGCAATGCCGGCATCGGCCTGGCCATGGCCACCGCGCTGGGGCGGGCCGGCGCGGCGCTGCTCCTGGTGGCGCGGCGTGATGAGCAACTGCAAGCCGCCGCCGCCAGCTTGCGCGCCGAGGGCGTCGAGGTAGACACGCTAACGCAAGACCTGAGCCACACTGATGCGCTGCCCGCGGCCGGCGCCACCATCTTGCAGCGCGCGGGCACGGTGGACATTCTGGTCAACGCCGCGGGCATCAACCTGCGCCAGCCTTTTGCTGAAGTCACGCCCGATAGCTGGAACCAGCAACTCACCCTGCACCTGGGCGCGCCGTTCTTCCTGACCCAGGCGCTGGCACCGGGCATGGCGGCGCGCGGCGCGGGCCGCGTCATCAACATCGCCTCATTGCAGTCGACGCGGGCTTTTGCGAACGGTGCACCCTATGGCGCCGGCAAGGGCGGCGTGGTGCAGCTCACGCGCGCCATCGCGCAGGCCTGGTCGGCGCAAGGCGTTACCTGCAACGCCATCGGCCCGGGCTTCTTTCCCACCGATCTCACCGCCCCGGTGTTTGCCGACCCGGCGCTGGCAGCCTTGCACGCCGGGCGCACGGCAACTGGCCGCAACGGCCGGTTGAACGACTTGTTTGGTGCCACCGTCTTCCTGGCCAGCGCGGCCAGCGCCTACATCACTGGCCAGACACTGATGGTCGATGGCGGCTACACCGCTTTGTAAAAGGCCCGCTCAACATGCAAGCCCTGGTCTACACCGCCCCCAACGAAGTGCAACTGCAAGAGCGGCCCGAGCCCGGCATGGCCGGCGAAGACGTGCTGCTGCGCATTGACGCCGCCGGCATCTGCGGCTCTGACATGCATGCCTACCACGGCCACGACCCGCGGCGAAAGCCCGGCCTGGTGCTGGGCCACGAATTCGCGGCCACGGTGCTTGAATCACGCTCGCCGCTGTGGCAGGTCGGCCAGCGCGTCACCGGCAATCCCTTGATCACTTGTGGCCGCTGCGACTTCTGCCTGCAAGGCCGCGACAACCTGTGTGCCCATCGCAGCATGGTGGGCATGAGCCGCCCCGGCGCCTTTGCGCAGCGCATGAGCATCCCCGCCAACTGCCTGATCGCCCTGCCCGACTGCTTGCCCGCGCTGGCCGGCGCCCTCACCGAGCCCGCCGCCACGGCGCTGCACGCCCTTAACCTTTCGATGCGTGCGCTGGTGCGGCCCTTGCCCGAGTGCCGCGTGCTGGTGCTGGGCGGCGGCGCCATCGGCATGCTGGCCGCCTTGCTGCTGCGCCACCATGGTGTGGCCGAACTTCACCTGGCTGAAACGAACCCCTTGCGCCGCGCATCGCTGGCGCAGCACGCGCGCTGCGCCGTGTTTGACCCACGCAGTGCCACGCCCGTGGAAAGCAGTTTTGACCATGTGATCGACGCCGTGGGCAGCGCCCTCACGCGCCAATCAGCGCTGGCAGCGGTGAAGCCCGGTGGCGTGGTGATGCACATCGGTTTGCAAGACTGGGCCAGCGAAATCGACATGCGAAAACTCACGCTGGCCGAGATCACATTACTCGGCACCTATACCTACACCCAGGCCGACATGCGCGCCACCGTGGCCCTGCTGGCGCGCGGCGCGTTCGGCGATCTATCTTGGGTGCAGGCGCGCCCGCTGACTGAAGGCGCGGCGGCGTTTGCCGATTTGCACGCCGGGCGCACGGCGGCGGCCAAGGTGGTGTTGCAGCCGGGTTGATCGCAGGGCGCCACCTGCTTTGATGCGGGCGGATACTGGCGGCCCTTCAGCGCGACCAGGAAGCAGCATGCCCACCGAACAGTTCGACGCCATCATCGTCGGCGCCGGCCAGGCCGGCCCGGCCATCGCCGCGCGTGGCAGCCAGGAAGGCCTGCGCACGGCGGTGATTGAGCGCGGCAACTTCGGCGGCACTTGCGTCAACGTGGGCTGCGTGCCGACCAAGACGCTGGTGGCCAGCGCGCGTGCCATGCACCAGGCGCGACGCGGCGCAGAGTTCGGTTTCTCAAGCGGCAGCATTCGTGTTGACATGGCCCGCGTGATGGCGCGCAAGAACGGCATCGTGCGCCATTCGCGCGAGGGCGTGGAAGACTGGGTGCGTGGCCTGAAGCACACCGAAACCATCGTCGGCGAAGCGCGCTTCGTGGCGCCCGCCACGCTTGAAGTCGCGAGCCGCCGCCTGACCGCGCCGCGCATTTTTCTCAACGTCGGTGGCCGCTCGGTGCGCCCCGCGCTGCCGGGCATCGACACCGTGCCCACGCTGGACAACGTGTCGATCATGGAACTGACCGAGGTGCCCGAGCACCTGGTGATCGTCGGCGGCAGCTACATCGGGCTCGAATTTGCGCAGATGATGCGCCGCTTCGGCGCCGCGGTGACGGTGGTGGAACGTGCGGCGCGCCTGCTGCCGCGCGAAGACGACGATGTGTCGGACGGCATCCGCGCGATTCTCGAAAACGAAGGCATTCGCTTTGCCATGGGCTCGGAATGCATCGCCCTGCAGCGCGACGGCGCACGCATCACCATCGGTGCGGCCTGTGCGCAGGAGCAGCCGCCGCTCAGCGGCAGCCATGTGTTGCTGGCCGTGGGCCGGCGGCCGAACACCGATGGCCTGGGGCTCGAAGCCGCCGGCATTCGCACCGATGAACGCGGCTACATCGTGGTCGACGACCAGTGCCGCAGCAGTGCCGAAGGCGTGTGGGCGGTGGGCGACTGCAACGGCCGCGGCGCCTTCACGCACACCTCGTGGAACGACCACGAAATCGTCGTCGCCAACCTGTTCGACCACGACCCACGCCGCATCAGCCAGCGCATTCCTTGCTACGCGCTGTTCATCGACCCGGCGCTGGGCCGCATCGGCATGAGCGAGACCGAAGCGCGCGCCAGCGGCGCCAACTTGCTGCGCGCCAAGATGCCGATGCAGCGCGTGGGCCGGGCGCGCGAAGCCGGCGAAACGCAAGGCTTCATGAAGGTGCTGGTCGATGCCGACAGCCAGCGCCTGCTCGGCGCCGCGATCCTCGGTCTGAACGGCGACGAAGTGATTCACTCGTTGCTCGACGTGATGGCCGCCGGCCAGCCCTACACCGCCATTGCGCGCACCATGCACATCCACCCCACGGTGTCGGAGCTGGTGCCGACCTTGTTGCAGCAGTTGCGGCCGGTGGCCAAACCGCCAGTTGAACAGGGCAAGTCATGACTGGGGCAAGCTGCTGCCACTTGCGCCCGCGGCTGCGATCGCGCGCGACGACACTCAGGCGCTGCACCGCATCGCGCAAAGTGACTGGAGCCAGGCTACGCAACGGCTGAACGCGCCGTCAAGCGCCGAGCCCCAGCCGCCTTTCACACAGGCCGAGGCCGACATCAAACCGCGGCGCAGGCGTAGCGCAACCACGCAGCCAGGTACGGGTCGTTAGCGCGATCAACCAGCAGGCCCACGCGATCCGGTGCCTCGCGCCACACGACCGCCGCGATATCCGCCAGCCTCATGCGCGAGGCCTGGCCGGTCTCACGCGGCAAGGCATGCGCATCCACCAGCCGTGAGAGCAGTGCGTCCACGCCGCTGCCCTGCAGCGTCACCACCAGCATGCCATGCGACAGATCGAGCGCGCCGGCCAAGGCACCAGGCACCGGCCGCAACGCGGTGAGAAGGGCCGCGGCCTGCACGGCGTCTTGGGTCAGCAGCAAGGTCTCGTTGGGGCTGCGCCAGATCAGCATGCGCTCGCTGCCGCAAGACTGCCCCGGCTGCGGCAACGCCGGCAACGCTTGCGCGGCCAATGCATCGGCGAGCGCGGCCAGGCCGCCACCTGGCAAGTGTCGCAGCGACAGCACGTGCATCGGCTCCACCACCTTTAGCGCCAACGCAGGCGAAGGTTTCGGCCACAGCGTCGCCATGCCCGCGAGCTCGGCTCGCGACAGCCGTGCGAGCGCGGCGCCGTCAGCGCTGGCCATTCACGCGCTCCCCGGCCGGATCGTAGAACGGCGTCTGCGCCACTTCGGCCTCGATCGGGCTGCCCAGGTGCCAGACGGTGATGAATTCGCCGATGCGCGACTGCCCGCGCGCCAGCATGCCCAGCGCCACCGGATGACCGAGCACGGGGCTGTGGTGGCTCGATGTCACGAAGCCTTCAATCGGCGCCGGCGGCTTGCTCGCGGCCACATGCGCCCCGACCGGCAGTTTGGTGCGGCGGTCGCGCGGCAAAAGGCCGACCAACTGCATGCGCTGCGGGTCTGTTGCGGCCGGGCGCAACAGCGAACGCCGGCCGACGAAGTTGGCCGCTTTCTTGGCAATGCCACGGTTCATGCCCACGTCGCCCGGCAACGTGGTGCCGTCGGTGTCGCCACCGACATGCAGATAGCCTTTTTCAGTGCGCATGATCATCAAGGCCTCGATGCCGTAGGGCAGCACGCCGAAGCTGCGGCCAATGTCTGACAAGCGCTCTAACAGCGCCTGCGTGTGCAACGCGGGCAGGTTGATCTCGTAGCCAAGCTCGCCGCCGAAGCTGGCGCGCAGCACGCGCAGCGCGACGCCGCCGTACGCGGTTTCGCGCAGCGTCATGTGCTTCATCGCCGCTGGTGCCAGCGCATCATCGAAGCCAGCCGCTTGCAGCAGTTGCCAAGCCTTCGGCCCACTGACGGTGACGTTGCCCCACTGCGATGTGACGGGCGCCACCAGCACGCGGTGGTTCACGTGTTCGCACTGGAGCCACTCTTCGAACGCCAGCGCCACGTGCTCGGCGCCGCCCGAGGTGGTGTTGACAAAGAAGTGTTCCGCGCCGAGCCGGCTGACGATGCCATCGTCAAAGATGACGCCGTTCTCGTTGATCAAGAGGCCATAGCGCGCGCTGCCCACGGCGAGCGTGGACATCGTGCCCACGTACATCAAGTCGAGAAAGTCGGCCGCGTCGGGGCCGATCACTTCAATCTTGCCCAGCGGCGAGCCTTCGAACAGGCCCACCTGTGTGCGCACGGCCAGTGCCTCGCGCTCGGCCGCGGCGATCAACCCCTCGCCCACCTGCGGATACGCCGCGGGCCGCAGCCAGCCAGCGAACTCTTCCAGCGCCGCGCCTTGCGCCTCGTGCCAGGCATGGCCCGGCATGCGTTTCAGGGGCTTGTAGCGTTCGCCACTGCGGCCACCGGCTATCGCGTTCAAGGTGACCGGCTTGAACGGCGGGCGGAACGTCGTCGTGCCCACCTGTTCAGGCGGGCGGTTCGTCTGCTCGCCCATCAGCACCAGCGCATTGATGTTGCTGGTTTTGCCCTGGTCGGTGCCCATGCCCAGTGTCGTGTAACGTTTGAGATGCTCGACCGAACGGTAGTTCTCGCGCGCGGCGAGTTCAATGTCGCTTGCAGTCACGTCGTTCTGCAGGTCGACGAAGCCCTTGCCCGGCGCGCGGCCAAGAGACGCCAATGCGGCCGCGCTCGGCGCGTGGTTCGCTGGCACGAAACCGGTGCCGCCCACCGGCGCGGTGCGCGATTCGCCGCGGCCCACAGCCTCGGCATGCGCCAGCGCCAGCGCCTCATCGAACACGCCGGCGCAGGCGCCCACCAGGGCGATGCAGCGCACCGCTTGGCGCGGCACGAACATCGACGACTCGGCCACCCAGCGCAGCTTGCCGCCAGCCATCGAATGCAAGTTCACCGCCGGCGTCCAGCCACCGGCGCTGGCGATGCAGTCAGCCTCGACCCTGCACAGCGCACCACCGGTTTGCGACGCGATCGTGACGCCGCGCACCGCGCGCTGGCCGGCCACGGCGACCCACTCACGGCGCTGCTCGCCGGCCAACCCAATGACGACCCGACGCTGTTTCGCGAAGCGCCGCAAGACTTCGACCGGCGCGCGCAAAAGGCGGGTGAGCTGCTTGGCGAGCTGGGTCGCATCAACATCGACGGCTTGTCGCTGCAAGACCGGGCCACGCACCGCCTGTTGCAGCGCGAATTGAACGACCTGCGCGACGCCCATGCCACGCTGTCGCACTGCAAGCCTTGGTTGTTGCCGATCGGACCCGAGTTCAACACGATCTACTTCGCCAACCTGAGCCACATCGGCCATGCCGGCGCAGCCGAACGTTATGTTGATCGGCTGGCCACCGTGCCCGCCTACTTCGCTGGCGTGCAGGCCTGCATGCGCGCCGGCCTGGCCCACGGTGTACGCCACCCGCGCGTGGTATTGGTTGCGGCCTTGTCGAATCTGCAAAGCACCCTGGCCGATGCAGCCGGTGCGGCCGATGCGTCGCCCTGGTACGGCCCGTTCAAACGCTCGCCGGCCCATGCGCAGCCGGGCGTGATGCGGCAGGCCGAGCGCGCGCGAGCCGTGATCGAGCAGACGATCTGGCCCGCGTTGCGTGCGCTGCACGACACCATCGAATTTGAATTGCTTCCTGCAGCGCGTGAAACCGTGGCTTGCAGCGACGACCCGCTGGGCCGCGCGTACTACGCCTTCTGGGCCCGGCACTTCACCACCACGTCGGCGCTCACGCCCCGAGCCATTCATGCGCTCGGCCTGTCTGAAGTCGCGCGCCTCGAAGGCGAGATCGCGGCGGTGGCCGCGCAAGCCGGCTACGCGGGCGACGTCGCGGCGTATCGCCGCTTCCTGGGCTGCGACCCGCAATTCGTTTCGCCCACGGCCGACGCGCTGCGCGAACGTTGCGAGATCGTCTCCAAGCGCATCGACGCCAAGATTCCCGGCTTCTTCGGCCGCCTGCCGCGCATCACCTATGGCGTGCAAAGCATTCCGGCGGCGGCGTCTGAGCGCATGCCGCCGGCCTATGCGCAGCCCAACCCGAGCGATGGCACGTCAGCCGGCATCTACTGGGTCAGCAGCCTGCCTGAAAAATGCCCGAGCTACATGCACCTGCCGCTCGCGCTGCACGAAGGCTGGCCCGGCCATTTGATGCACATTGCGCTGATGCAAGAAATGACCGAGCTGCCCGCCTTTCGCCGCGCAAACTTCACCAAATACTCGGCCTGCCTTGAAGGCTGGGCGCTGTACTGCGAAACGCTGGGCATCGAGATGGGGCTGTACGAGACGCCGCACCAACACTTCGGCCGCTTGGACATGGAAATGTGGCGCGCCTGCCGGCTGGTGGTGGACACCGGCCTGCACACCCAGGGCTGGAGCCGCGAGCGCGCGATTGACTACATGCTGGCGCGCCTGTCGCTGTCGCGCCGCACGATAGAAGGTGAGGTCGATAGTTACATTGCGATGCCAGCGCAGGCCTTGGCCTACCAGATCGGCAACCTGAAGTTCCGCGAACTGCGCCAGCGCGCCGAGCAGCGCCTGGGTGACCGGTTCGATGTGCGCGCCTTCCACGACCAGCTCATGGCCGCCGGCCCGGTGACGCTGCCGGTGCTTGAAGAGGTGATCGACGACTGGCTCGATCGGGCGCTGCACTGATGCCGCTGGACCCGCGCACCGGCGTCTTCTACGCGCTGCACGGCCAGGGGCTGCCGCTGCTGATCACGCTGCCGCTGATGGCCTCGCACACGGCAGTCTTCGGTGCGCAGGCACAGGCCATGCTCGATGGATATTTGAATCCACTGATCGACCGCTACCACGTGCTGCTGGTGGACTACCCGAGCATCGGCGGCAGCCGCGACATCGCGCCGCACGAACTCACTGCCGAGCGCGTCTGCGCCGACCTGCTTGGCGTGGCCAGCGCCGCCGGCTTCGACCGCTTCGCCTATTGGGGCTATTCGTGGAGCGCTGCGGTGGGCCTGCAACTGGCCACGCGCACCGAGCGTCTGACGGCACTGGTGATCGGTGGCTGGCCGCCGCTCGAAGGCCCGTACGACAACATCCTCGCCGCCGCGCGCCGCAAGCTGCCGCATCCCGAAGCCTCGTCGTTGACGATATTGCGCAGCCCGGCGCAGTACGCGCAGTGGATCCATTTCTACGAAAGCCTGGCCGGCTGGCGCGAACGCGAGGCGGTCGAACACATGGCCTGCCCGCGACTCGTGTACTTCGGCGGTGAAGGCGATCTGGTCGAAGCCGGCATCCCGGTCACGATCGCCTCCAACATCCGCCGCCACCGCCTGGCCCTTGAAGCGCTGGGTTGGCAGGTCTGCGAAATAGCGGGTCAGACCCACGCCGGCATGGCGTTGCCTGAGGTGGCGGTGCCGCCAGTGCGCCGGTTCCTCGATAGCGTGTTGATGCCCTAGAGCGCAACAGACTGCTGCTTGGGTTTGCCGCGCCGGTGCCGTCACGGCGCATGCGCCGCGCGACGCAGGAGCAGCACCGGTGCCCGGCGTTGCGACAGGCGGCGGCGCTCGATCTGGAAGGCGGAGCCACCCAGACGCAGGCTGGCGGCGGCTTCTGTGTCAGCGCCCACGCGCTGCCGTCCCACCTTGGTCGATTGGCGCAGCCCCTGCCGCAACTGCCACACTTGGCGCCCATGAAACTGCTGCTTGCGCCGATGGAAGGCCTGCTCGACCACAGCCTGCGTGATGTGATTACCCGCGCCGGTGGCATTGACCGCTGCGTGTCGGAATTCATCCGCATCACCGACCAGCTCTTGCCCGCGCGCGTCTTCACCCGCGTCATGCCCGAGCTGTTGACGGGCAGCCGCACCGCAGCCGGCACGCCGGTGCGCGCGCAGTTGCTCGGCTCAGACCCAAGCTGCCTGGCCGAGAACGCCGCGGTGCTGGCCGGCTTGGGCGCCGAGGGCATTGACTTGAACTTCGGCTGCCCCGCACCCACGGTCAACCGCCACCGCGGCGGCGCGGTGTTGCTCGACGAGCCGCACCTGGTGCACGCCA
>JAYUHT010000309.1:0-4775 GCA_043766725.1 Burkholderiales bacterium
GTACCCGCGCATCGACGAGCCCGTGGTCACGGTGGGCACGCGGCTGGTGGGCGCGTCGTCCGAAGTGATCGAATCGCAAATCACCAAGCCGCTGGAAGACTCCATCTCGGCGATTGACGGCGTGGACATCCTCACCTCCACCTCGCGCTCCGAGCAAAGCTTCATCACGGTGCGCTTCAAGCTCAGCAAGGACCCCGACTCCGCCGCCGCCGACGTGCGCGACCGTGTCTCGCGCGTGCGCGGCCGCCTGCCCGAAGCGGCTGATGAACCCATCATCGCGAAGGTGGAGGCCGATGCCTTCCCGGTGATCTGGCTGGCCTTCGTGAGCGAGACGATGAACCCGCTGGAGGTCACCGACATCATCAATCGCATCGTCAAGCCGCGGCTGCAGACCATTCCCGGCGTGGCCGATGTGCAGATCGGCGGTGACCGCAAGTATTCAATGCGCATCTGGCTCGACGCCGACCGCCTGGCGTCATACCGGCTCACCGTGCAAGACGTGGAAGACGCGCTGCGCAAGCAGAACCTCGAAGTGCCGGCCGGCCGCATTGAAAGCCAGCAGCGCGAATTCAGCGTCACCGCGCGCACTGATTTGAATTCGGTGCGGCAGTTTTCTGATGTCATGCTCAAACAGGTGAACGGCTACCCCGTGCGCCTGCGCGACGTGGGCCGCATTGAAGAGGCGGCGCTGAGCGAGCGCGGCCGCGTGCGGCTGAACGGTGTGCCCAGCATTTCCACCGGCATCATCCGCAATGCCACGGCCAACCCGCTTGAGGTTTCGGCCGGCGTGCGCGCGGCGATGCCGCAAATCCAGCGCGACCTGCCGCCGGGCCTGAAGGTGATCCAGGCCAACGACAACTCGGTCTTCATCGACCGTTCCATCAAGGGCGTGTACCGCACCGTGGCCGAAGCCACGGCGCTGGTGGCGCTGGTGGTGTTCGTGTTCCTGCGCACGCTGCGCGCGTCGATCATTCCGCTGGTGACCATTCCCGTCAGCCTGGTCGGCAGCTTCGCGCTGATGGCCGCGGCCGGCTTCACCATCAACACGCTCACGTTGCTGGCGCTGGTGCTGGCCATCGGGTTGGTGGTGGACGATGCCATCGTGGTGCTGGAGAACATCTTCCGCCACATCGAAGAAGGCTTGCCGCCGTTTCAAGCAGCCTTGAAAGGCGCGCACGAAATCGGCTTTGCGGTGGTGGCCATGACGCTCACCCTGGCCGCGGTGTTCGCGCCGCTGGCCTTCACGCCCGGGCGCACCGGGCGGCTGTTCGTTGAATTTGCATTGACCCTGGCCGGTGCGGTGATTGTCTCGGGCTTCGTGGCGCTGACGCTCACGCCCATGATGTGCAGCAAGCTGCTGCGCCACAACCCCAAACCCTGGTTCTTCGACACCTTCATGGAACGGGTGTTGATTGGGTTAACGAATGGCTACAGCCGCACGCTGCGTTTCGTGCTGCGCCAGCGCTGGATCGTGTTGGTCGTCATGGTCGCCTCGGGCGTGGGCAGCTGGTGGCTGTTCACCAATGCCAAGAGCGAGCTGGCACCGCTCGAAGACCGGGGCGTGATTTTCATTCCCGTCACCGCGCCCGACGGTTCCACGCTCGAATACACCGGTCGCTATCTTGAAGCCTTGCAGCGCATCCTCGACGGCTACAGCATGTACTTCGATCGCGTCTTCATGTTTGCCGGCAACCCGTCTGTCTCGCAAGCCACGGTGGTGTTGCGTGCGGTCGATTGGGCCGAGCGCGACAAGACCACGCTCGAACTCGCCCGCACCCTGCAGCCGCAACTGGCCGGGCTGCCCGGTGTGACCGCGTTCCCAGTGACGCCGCCCAGCCTGGGCCAGGGCTTTCGTGAGCGGCCGATCAACTTCGTGATCCAGACCAACGAGAGCTACGACAACCTGGCGCGTGCGGCGCAACTCATCATTGCCGAGATGGCCAAGAACCCCGGCTTCGTCCAGCCCGACATCGACCTGCGGCTGAACAAACCCGAGCTGTTCATTGAAGTCAACCGCGACCGCGTGGCCGACCTCGGTGTCAACGTCGACCAGATCGCGCGCACCGTGGAGACCATGCTCGGTGGCCGCGCCGTCACGCGCTACAAGCGCGACGCCGACCAGTACGACGTGATCGTGCAAACCACGGCGCAAGGCCGCATCACGCCGCAAGACATTGAAAAGCTCTTCGTGCGTGGCCGCAACGACACCATGGTGCCGCTGTCCAGCCTGGTCAGCGTGCGCGAAGCGGTGAGCCCGCGTGAGTTGAACCACTTCAACCAGCGCCGTTCGGTCAGCATCACGGCCAACCTGGCGCCCACGTATTCGCTCGGCCAGGCGTTGGCCTACATGGACGACGCCGCCGCGCGCGTGCTCAAGCCCGGCTATGTGACTGATCTGAACGGTGTGTCGCGCGAATTCCGCGCCTCGGGCGATGCGCTGAACCTGGTCTTCGTGCTGGCGCTGGTGTTCATCGTCCTGGTGCTCGCCGCGCAGTTCGAGAGTTTCATCGACCCCTTTGTCATCATGCTGGCAGTGCCGCTTTCCATGGTCGGCGCCTTGGCGGCCTTGCAGCTCAGCGGCGGCAGCTTGAACGTGTATTCGAAGATCGGCCTGATCACGCTGGTGGGCCTGATCACCAAGCACGGCATCCTGATCGTTGAGTTCAGCAACCAGTTGCGCCGCCGGGGCCGCAGCATCCACGCGGCCGTGACCGAAGCCGCCGCGCTGCGCCTGCGCCCCATTCTCATGACCACCGGCGCCATGGTGCTGGGCGCCTTGCCGCTGGCCCTGGCCACCGGGGCGGGGGCCGAGAGCCGGCAGCAGATTGGCTGGGTCATCGTGGGCGGCATGAGCGTGGGCACCTTGCTCACCATCTTCGTCGTGCCCACGGTCTATTCGCTGTTTGCGCGCAAACGGGTACCGGGCGAGATCGACACGCCTGCCGTGCAGGAGCCCGCCGCGGGCGAGGCCGCCGCGCACGCATGAGCGTTGATGTGGTCGTGGTCGGCGCCGGGGTGGCCGGCGTCGCAACGGCCTACCACCTGGCAAAGCTGGGTGTGCAGCGGGTGCTTTTGCTTGATGAGCGCGCCGATGTGGCCAGCGGCACCAGTGCGCAGTCGAGCGCCATCCTGCGCACGCACTATTCGGTGCCCGAGAACGTGGCCTTGGCGCAGCGTTCACTGGCCGTGTTCAAGGACTTCAAGGCCTACTTGGGTGACGACGAGGCTGACTGCGGCTTTAACTGTTGCGGTTACTTGATCGTGGCCGATGACGCCAAGGCCGCGGCCGTGCGTGCCGCGCTGGCCGGGCAGCGCGCACTGGGCATCGCCGCCGATGAGATCAGTGCGGCGCAAGCGCGCGAGCTGCTGCCGCTGCTGCGCAGCGATGGCCTGGCTGTGTTCGGCCACGAACCCGAAGCCGGCTACGCCGACGCCTACCTCAGCGCGAGCGCCTTCGCCCGCGCCGCGCGCCGCCTGGGCGTGGTGCAGCGCCTGGGCACGCGCGTGCAAGCCTTGCTGCACGAGGGTGGGCGGGTGACCGGGGTGCGGCTCGCCGACGGCACGGCGCTGAGCGCGGGCCATGTGGTGCTGGCCGCCAACGTGTGGGCACCGCGGCTGCTGGCGCCGCTGGGCCTGGCCGCGCCGGTGCAGGCACAGCGCCACGAGGTGGTGGCCTTGAGCGCGCCTCAACCCTATCTGCCCAGCTACCCGGTGTTCAAGGACATGAGCGGGCCGTCGATGCTGTATGCCCGCTCTTACGGCCGCACTCAGGTGTTGGTGAGCGCGGGCGGTGCAGGCCCCGTGGTCGATGCCGATGAAGACCAGGCCGAGGTGCCGCTGGACACGGTGCTGGCGCTGGGCCAGGAGTTATCCACTCGACTGCCGTGTTGTGCCGCTGCCGGCCTGGCCAGCAGTTGGACCGGTCTGTATGACGTGACGCCCGATTGGAACCCTGTGCTCGGCCCCGTGCCGGGCTTCACTGGCCTGACGGTGGCGTTCGGCTTCTCGGGCCACGGCTTCAAGCTTTCTCCCGTGGTGGGCCGGCTGCTGGCGCAATCTGCCCTGGGCTTGCCCACCGAAATCTCACTGTGGCCTTACCGCTGGCAGCGCTTCGAGGAAGGGAAACTGCTGACCGGTGCCTATGGCGGCGGCGCCGTATCATGAAATTTCAAGTTCAGTCAAAACGACACCGGAGACTCGCATGAAGAAACTTTGCCTCGCCGCCACCCTGGCCATCGGCCTGGCCGGGGCCACCTTCAGCGAGGCACAGGAGCGCATGTTCTTCGGCATCGCCACCGGCGGCACCGGCGGCACCTACTACCCCTTGGGCGGCATGTTGGCCCAGCTCATCAGCAACAAGGCCAGCGTGGCGGGCAAGAAGGTGGTGGCCTCGGCCGAAGCCGCCAACGCCTCGGTGGCCAACGCCAAGCTGGTGGCTGAAAAGCAAATCGAATCGGCCTTCGTGGCGGCTGACATTCTTGATGCCGCCACGAACGGGCAAGCCCAGTTCAACGGCGCGCCGCTGAAGAACCTGCGCGCGCTCGGCGGCCTGTACCCTGAAACCGTGCAGCTCATCACCCGCGCTGACAGCGGCATCAACAGCGTGCGCGACCTGAAAGGCAAGCGCGTGTCCAGCGGCTCGCCGGGCTCGGGCCAGTACCAGTTGATGTCTGATCTGCTGGCCGTGTACGGCATCAAGCGCGATGAGGTGAAGGAAGACCATTCCTCGTTCACGCAAGCGGTGGACAAGATCAAAGACGGCAACCTCGAAGCCA
>JAYUHT010000310.1:0-12546 GCA_043766725.1 Burkholderiales bacterium
GGGAACGTATTATCGACATGCCCTTCTTGCATCCCGGCCACCCGCTTGAGCCAACGCCCCGACCCGCTGAACCCTGACTTCGCGCCAAGCGACATGGCCAGCACACGCGCGTCCAGCCTGTGGCCGAACAGCACGCGCGCGGCCGATGGGCTGTCCACCACCTTCGCCGCCACCGCCTTCGACCCCCTGCACGGCCAGCGCGAGCAGCAAGCCGCGCTGGCGCTGGCCGCGCTCGATGTGTGCAGCAGCGCGCTGGCCCTGCGCGTGCTGCTGGCGGTGCAGGCGGTGTTGGCGGTGGGCGTGTTGCTGCTGGCGCGCAGTGCGGCCGATTGGCTGGCCCTGGCCGCCGCGGCTGGGTTCACCGGCCTGTGCGCCACGCTGCTGTGGCTGGCCGCGGTGTGCGCATTCAAAAAACAACTGGCTGCACAGGACGGCCCGGCCCGCGGCGGCGTGCTGCTGGCCCTGGGCGGCGCGGCCGCGGTGCTGGCCTGGGCGCCGCTGTGGGCGCTGGGCCTGGTGCAGGCACCCGGGCCCTGGCAGTGGGCGGGCGTGCCGCTGGCCGGCGCCGGCCTGGCCGGCCTGGCCGGCGGCTGGCTGGAACTGCGCGCGCGGCTATGGCAGCCCAGCGATACCCGGGTGCGCCTGGCTGAATTGCAATCGCGCATTCGCCCGCACTTCCTGTTCAATGCGCTGAACACCGCCATCGCGCTGGTGCGCATCAACCCAGCGCAGGCTGAAAGCTTGCTCGAAGACCTGGCCGAACTGTTCCGCGTCGCCTTGAGCGAAGGCGGCGCGTCGGTGTCGCTGGATGAAGAAATTGCCCTGGCGCAGCGCTACCTGGCCATCGAGCAATTGCGCTACGGCCCGCGCCTGAAGATCAGTTGGGACATCGATGCCAAAGCCGGCGCTGCGCGCCTGCCGCCACTGGTGTTGCAGCCGCTGGTGGAGAACGCGGTGCGCCATGGCGTGGAGCCCTCGGCCAGCGGCGCGCAACTGTGGGTGCAGGCCAGCGCGCGCCGCGGCCAAGCCGTGCTGCTGGTGACCAACACCGTGCCCGCTGAGAGCGCCAACCCCGGCATGGGTCTGGCGCTGGCCAACGTGGCTGAGCGGCTGCGCCTGCTGCACGACGTGGCCGGGCAGCTTGACGTGTGGCGCGAAGGCGAGTTGGTCCGCGCGCGCATCGTGGTGCCGCTGTGACCGCGCCGCAGCCCGCTGCCCTGCGCGTGGTGGTGGTGGATGACGAGCCCTTGGCGCGCCAGCGCCTGTGCAGTTTGTTGTCAGGCTGCCGCGACCCCGCGGCGCAGGTGGTGGGGCAAGCGGCCGATGCGCCCGCCGCGCTGGCCGCGGCGCGTGAGCTGAAGCCTGAAGTGATGCTGCTGGACATTGCCTTGCCCGGGGCCAGCGGCCTGCAACTGGCCCAGGGCCTGCGCGCGTTGGTGCCGGCGCCGGCCATCGTCTTCGTCACCGCACACGCCCAGCATGCCGTGCAGGCTTTCGAGCTGGAGGCGGTGGACTATCTCACCAAGCCGGTGCGCGCCGAGCGCTTGCAAGCCGCCTTGCAGCGCGTGGCGCAGCGTGTGCGCGCGTTGCACGGCGCGCCACGGGTGGCGGCGTCAGAACCCGCCTTGGTGGTGAACGACCGCGGCCGTGTGCTGCGCATCGCGCTGCACGAGGTGCTGTACCTGAAGGCCGAGGCCAAGTACGTCACCTTGCGCACGGCGCAGCACCGCTACGTGCTGGACGATGCATTGAGCGATTTGGAACAGCGCCTGGGCCCGGCGTTCATCCGCATCCATCGCAATGCCCTGGTGGCCGGTCACGCCATGCGCGCGCTCGAACGCCACGCGCTGCCCGACGAGCCCGGCCACGAAGGCTGGGCCGTGCGCGTGGCGCCGGTGGACGAATGGCTGGCGGTGTCGCGCCGCCTCGCCGCGGCGGTGCGCGAGGCCATGCTCAGGCACGGCGAGTAAATGCTGTGCGCCGACTCGGGCCGTTGGGAACGGGCTGACGGCGCCGCGCCTCAATGGCGCTGCCAGCGCCCCGGTGCCGCGCGCCAGCCGCCGCCTTCGCGCTGCCATTGATGCGGCACCCAATGGTGGCCCGGCCGGTGTGGCGCCCAATGCCCGCCCACCCAGACATGACGCCCGCCCACCCAGTTCCAGAAGCCGCCGATCCAGATGTACGCCGGCCCGGGGGCGACGGTGATCACATCGGTTTGCAGCGGCGGCGGCGCCACGGCCACCGGGCCGCCGCTGTAGTAGCCGCCGTCGGCTGGCGCGCCACCGTAGTAGCCACCGCGGGCCGGCACGACGACGCAGCCCGTGGCGAGCAGGCCTGCCGCCGCCGCAAGCGCCACCGTGGCCAGGCGAAGCTGGGTGTGAATCATGGCTGCGCTCCGATCATCAAGGGTGGCTCACCAACGGCGCGCATGGTGGCGGCGATGACCTTGTTCAAGCAGCTTTACACAGCTTCACCAAGCGGCTGGCTTGACGCGACTCCGGCCAAGGCCCGCGGCTCCACGTAGCACCGTGCAGCGCACCTGAATCCAAGCTGAGTTGTCCACTTCAAAGTCAGGTTTAGGGTTTGCACGCATTTGACTGATGCCATTAGTTAACCGACATTCCACACCAAAGCCACCAGCACCACCCAGCCCAACACTGCCGCCATGCGCCAACAAGGCGGCCCGGCCACCGTGAGCACCAGCCACAGTTACCACGCCACGCGGGCCACCAAGCTCAGCACCACCGACACGGTGGCCGTGACCACCACCTTTGGGCCAGACCGCTACAACCAGCCAGTTGCTGCAGCGGGCGTTGATGCCGGCAGCAAGACGGCGGTGCGCAATGCCGCCAGTGATGTGATGTCAATGACTGATGCGCGCGGGGTGACTTTCACCATGACGCGGGACAGCCTGGGCCGCATTGCTACCGTGACGCCCTCTGGCGGCAGCACCACCACCGTGACCTATGTGCCTGGCCGCAGTGATGCCTTGCCTGCAACCATGTCCGATATGAGCGGCAGCTCAAGTTGGGGCTACGACGCTGCCGGCCGGTTGCTGAACAAGAGCCAAACCGTCGCGGGCATCAGCCGCACATTGACCGTCAGCCGCGACTCGCTGGGCAGGGTGAGCAGCGCCACCTATCCATCAGGTATGCAGGTGGGCGTGAGCTACAACGCCAACGGCGTTTCGGCGCTCACTGTGAACGGCGTGGCCTTGCTCAACAACGTGAGCTACCGGCCTTTCAGTGCGGTGGCCACAGGGTGGACTTGGGGTAACGGCAGCATCTATTCACGCAGCTTCGACGACAACGACCGCATCACTCAGGTCAGCCTGGGCACCGTGCAGCGCAGTTACGGTTATGACGCTGTGGGCCGCATCACTTCGCAGACTGATGTAAATCCCAGCGGCACGCAAACAGCGAGCATCGGTTACGACGAAGCGGGGCAGATCACCAGCTACGTCGGCCCACAGGGCAGCTACGCCTATGGCTATGACAGCAATGGCAACCGGCGCACCCAGACCCAATTCGGTTCCACCAGCACGAACACCTACGCACCCGGTACCAATCGCATACTGACGAGTCCGAACGGCAACTACAGCTACAACGCCGACGGCAACCCCAGCAGTGATGGCTACTACACCTTTGCGTATGAGCCGTATGGGCGCTTTGCGTCGATGAACAGTGCCGACTACCGGGTGACCCGGCGCTACAACGGCCAAGGATTTCGGGTGAGTACTTTGGGGCAGGTGAATTCAAGTGGCGGCGGGCTGGCTGCACTTCACCCCAGCGCAGGGGGAAAAGGCAAGCCGCTGAAGTTGTCAGCGCCAGCCGGCAACGTTGACCAAAAAGCCGGTGGGCCCGCGCAAACCGCGGTGGTCACCTGGACCACCACCGACTCGCGCCACTTCTTCCATGACGACGAAGGTCACTTGCTGGGCGAATACAGCTTGCTCAATGCAGCGCAGAAAACCGAAGTCATCTGGTTCAATGGCCAACCGGTGGCGGCCATGATCAACGGAACGTTGTATTACGTCTTCGCTGATCACTTGAGCACGCCAAGGTCGCTGCGGCGGGCCAGTGACAACGCCGAAATGTGGCGTTGGGACAGCGAGCCGTTTGGTAGCACTTATGCGACGGGAAACGTGAATTTCAATCTTCGGTTTCCGGGGCAGCAGTATGACGATTCCACTGGTTATTTCTACAACGTGATGCGTGATTACAACCCGGTGACCGGGCGGTATGTGCAGGCCGATCCAATTGGTTTGCAGGGAGGAATGAGCCGATACAGCTTTGCCGTCGGGAATCCACTTTCGTACTTCGACCCCTTGGGCTTGTGGTCATTGACAATTGGGTATTTTCCCGGTGTCGGTGCGCAGGTGACCTTTGGACAGAATCCGAACGGGTCAGGATTTATCTCTGCGCAGTTCGGCTGGGGTATTGGCGGTGGTGCAACATACAACCCACTTGGGCAAGCGCCTGGGTACTGTTCTTGCTCTGGCTCGTCATGGACATTGGGGTACGGTGTGTACGGGCAGGCTTCGCTGCGTGCCGGGCCAGTAAGTGCCAATGTGGGCGCGAACCTTGGGAGTAACGCGAACTCCTGCAGTAAGAGCGACTATGGCGGGCTAACCAAGAACGGCGGTCTCAAGGATCAGATATCCGGCGTCTCTGCTACCGTCTCCGGTGGTGGCCAGCTCACGTTGTCCGGAGGTGGAAGCGCCCAAGGAGGTTGCACATGTGGCGGCTGATAAGGCCGAAAGGCCGCCATCTCGCCGCGTTAGCCGTCTTCTTGTCATTGTTGCTGACTCTGTTGCACGTCACGGCCCGGCACACCGACGCTTACCAAGCGGCCGAGCGGTTTATCTCTTCCGATGCCCGTATCTCCGAATCCATTGGCACGGTGCAGGCCATCAATTTCAAGTTTTGGGATGGTTTCCACTTCACGTCCTCCTCCAACGGAGGGGATGCGAACTTCACGTTTGAAGTCGTGACCAACAGAGGTCTGTCGATTGTCGAGGTTAAGTTGCTCAGTTCATCCGGGGTGTGGCGTGTGGTAATTGCTGATGTTCGATCATCCAATGGGGCTACTTTACGCATCGTTGGAGCGGTCGGACTGCTGTCAACCTGGATATTTTGCTGACGTCATTCCTTCCCTGCTCTCGGGCATGACGAACGTTGTCGCGCCTCGTGGCCGGTCTCGCCGCTTGCCTGAAGCCCTACCCCGTATTCCTCAACCCCGCCGCAATCCCGTTGATCGAGATGTGAATCCCGCGCTTCATGCGCGCGTCGGCATCGTCGTCGCTCAGCCCGCCCTTCTTGGCGCGATAACGCCGCATCAGCTCCACCTGCAAATGGTGCAACGGGTCGATGTAGGGGAAACGGTGCTCGATGGAACGCGCCAGCGCGGCATTGCTTTGCAGGCGTTGCGTTTGGCCGGTGATGAGTGTCAGCGCGGCATCGGTGCGCTGCCACTCCGCGCGCAGCGCGGTGAAGATGCGCTTGGCCGCGCGCTGGTCTTCGGCCAGGCTCACGTAGCGCGCGGCGATGCGCAAATCGCTCTTGGCCAGCACCATGTCCAGGTTTGACAGCAAGGTGCGAAAGAACGGCCACGCCTGGTACATCTTGCGCAGCAAGGCCAGGCGGGTCTCGCGCGTGGCCGGGTCGCTCAAGTAGCCATCGATGGCCGCGCCGAAGCCGCACCAGCCGGGCAGGGCCATGCGGCACTGGCCCCATGAAAAGCCCCAAGGTATGGCGCGCAGATCTTCTATGGCGCGTTGCAATTTGCCGTCTTTCGGGCGCATGGCCGGGCGCGAGCCGATGTGCAACTCGGCAATCTCGCGGATCGGGGTGGTGGCGAAGAAATATTCGGTGAAGCCGGGCGTGCCGTACACCAGCTTGCGGTAAGCCTGGAAGCTGAGTTCGCTGATCTCGGCGGCCGCCTGCAGCTGTGCCTTGGTGGCGCTTTGTGTGGGGTGCAGCAAGGTGGCTTCAAGCGTGGCCGCCACCAGCGTTTCGAGGTTGCGCCGGCCGATCTCGGGGTGCGAATACTTCGAGCTGATGACCTCGCCCTGCTCGGTGAGGCGGATCTGGCCGCGCACCGTGCCCGGTGGCTGCGCCAGGATCGCCTGGTAGCTGGGCCCGCCGCCGCGGCCCACGGTGCCGCCGCGGCCGTGGAACAGGCGCAGGCGAATGCCGTGTTCAGGTTCTAACGAATCAAATAACTCGACGAGTGCCGTCTCGGCGCGGTACAGCTCCCAGTTGCTGGTGAAGAAGCCGCCGTCTTTGTTGCTGTCGCTGTAGCCCAGCATGATGTCTTGCACAGGTTCGGCTTCCACCGCGCTGCGCTTCATCAGCGGCAGGATGCCGGGCAGCGCGTAGAAAGCGGCCATGATCTGCGGCGCGCCGCGCAGGTCTTCAATCGTTTCGAACAGCGGCACCACGATCAAAGCGCTGCGCGCAGCGGCATCCAGCGTGCCGGTCAACAACCCGCATTCCTTGTGCAGGAGCAGGGCTTCAAGCAAGTCGCTCACGCTTTCGGTGTGCGAAATGATGGCGTGGCGGATGCTGTGCGGGCCGTGCGCGGCGCGCAGTTCAGCCGCGGCCTCGAAGACGCCAAGCTCGCTCAAGGCCAGGTCGGAGTAGGCCGCGCCTTGCACGCGCAGTGGCCGCGCATCGTTCAGCAGTGCGAGCAGTATTGCAACGCGCTGAGCTTCGTTCAAAGCCGAATAGGCCGGCTCGATGCGCGCCACGCGCAGCAGCTCGGCCACCACGGCTTCATGCTTGTCGGAGCTTTGGCGCAGGTCGAGCGTGGCCAGGTGAAAGCCGAAGACTTCCACCGCGCGTTGCAGCGGCGCCAGGCGCGGCGCCACCAGGGCGCCGGCGGCGTGGCTGCGCAGCGAGGTTTCGATCACCCCCAGGTCTTGCGCCAACTCATCGGGGCTGGTGTAGGCCTGGCTCGGTGCCACAGCATGGCGCAGGGCTTCGGTGCCGGTTAACGTTTGAAGTGTGGCGGCCAGGCGCGCATACATGCCGATCAGGGCGCGGCGGTAAGGCTCGTCGCTGCGGTGTTCGCTGTGGTCGGGCGAACGGTCTGCCAGCGCTTGCATCGCCGTTGAAACCGGCGCGAGCAGGGTGGACATGGACAGCTCAGCGCCCAGTTCATGCACCTCGGTGAGATAGAAACGCAGCGCGGTTTCAGCCTGGCGCGCCAGGGCGCGGCGCAAGGCGGGCGCGGCCACGTTGGGGTTGCCGTCGCGGTCGCCGCCGATCCAATGGCCCATGCGCAGGAAGGTGGGCACGCGGCGGCCGGGCAGCGCGTCTTCCACCTCGCGGTACAGGCGCGGAATCTGGCGCAAGAAGGTGGCCGGGTAGTAGCTCAGCACGTTCTCGATCTCGTCGGCCACGCTCAGTTTGGCCGTGCGCAGCATGCGCGTTTGCCACAGTTGAGTCACGCGGGCGCGAATGAGCGCGGTGTTCTCGGCCAGCTCACGCTCGGTGTGCAGGCCGTCGCGCTGGCCCACCAGTTCGGCGATGGCGCGCTCGGCGTCGAGGATGCTCTTGCGCTGCACTTCGGTGGGGTGGGCGGTGAGCACCGGGGCGATGTAGGCCTGGCCCAACGCGGCAGCGATGTCGGTGGCGTGCAGGTTGGCGCGGTGCAGGCGCTCGAAGCACACGCCCAGGCTGCCTTCTTGCAGGTGGCCCTGCGCTTCATGGTGCAGGCGGCGGCGCACATGGTGGCGGTCTTCGGCAATGTTGGCCAGGTGCGAGAAGTAGCTGAAGGCACGCACCACGCTCACCGTCTGGTCGAGCGACAGGTTTTTCAGCACGCGGTCGAGCACGCGCCCAGCGCTGGCGTCTTGCTTCAACCGGTAAGCCACCGAGAGCTTGCGCACGCGCTCGATCAGCTCGAAGGCGGGCGCACCTTCCTGCTCGCGGATGACGTCGCCGATGATGCGGCCGAGTAACCGAATATCCTCGACCAAGGGCTGGTTCTTGTCGGCGGTATCGCCGGCCACCCTCTTGGGCGGGCGCGAGGAAGGTGAACGCGAGGTGGGTTTCGTGGCAGGCAGTCTCGGCATGGCATGGTCTCCTGGCGATGTAACCATGTTACCCAACGCTGGCCGGCGCAGGCGCTGGAGAAACGGCCGTGTGCGCGTTCCGGATAATCGCCCACCATGAATGAAGACGTGATCATCGCCACCCGTGAAAGCCGCCTGGCGCTGTGGCAGGCCGAGCATGTGCGCGGCTTGTTGAGCCAGCAGCTGGGCTTGCGCAGCAGCCTGCTGGGCATGACCACCCGCGGCGACCAGATCCTGGACCAGCCGCTGTCGAAGATCGGCGGCAAGGGCTTGTTCGTGAAGGAACTCGAGTGGGCGATGGAACAGGGCCGTGCGCGCCTGGCCGTGCATTCGCTCAAAGACATGCCGATGGATCTGCCCGCGGGCTTTGTGCTGGCCGCCGTGCTGGAGCGCGAAGACCCGCGCGACGCTTTTGTCAGCCCGCGTCACACCAACCTGGCAGCGCTGCCTCAAGGGGCCTGCGTGGGCACCAGCAGCCTGCGACGCGCCGCGCAATTGCTCGCGCTGCGGCCAGACCTGCGCATCGAGCCGCTGAGGGGCAACCTGGACACGCGGCTGCGCAAGCTCGATGCGGGCCAGTTCGATGCCATCGTGCTGGCCGCCGCGGGCCTGTTGCGCCTGGGGCTGCGTGCGCGCATTCAAAGGCACTTCGAACCCGATGCCATGCTGCCCGCCGCGGGCCAGGGCGCGCTGGGCCTTGAGGTTCGCGCCGACGACGAAGCCTTGCGCGCAAGCCTGGCCACCCTGGCGCACCCGGCCACGCTGCTGGCCGTGGCCGCCGAGCGGCAGGTGTCGCGCAGCCTGGGTGGCAGTTGCAGCGTGCCGCTGGCCGCGCATGGCGCCTGGCGCGGCGCGGTGTTGAACTTGCAGGCCAGGCTGGGTGACGCCAAAGACATCCGGCGCACTCTGCTGGCATTCAGCGCCGAGGCCACCGTGAACACCGAGGTGCAGGCCGAGGCGCTGGGCCGCCAGGTGGCTGAAGGCCTGCACGCTGCCGGCGCTGCCGGCTACCTGAGTGCAACCTGACCCTGGCCAGATGAGGCCACCCGCCTTGGCCGACACCCGCCTGATCGTCACCCGCCCTGCGGTGCAGGCGCATGAGTGGGTGCAGCAGTTGGCGGCACACGGCTTGCCAGCCGTGGCCTTGCCCTTGATCGACATCGAGCCGCTGGGCGCCACGCCCGAACTGGCGCAGGCCTGGGCTGGCTTGGCGCAGCAGACGCTGGCGGTGTTCGTGAGCAGTAACGCCGCGCAGTGTTTTTTTGCCGCGCAGCCGGCCGGCATGGCCTGGCCGGCGCACACAAGCGCGGCGGCGGTGGGCCCGGGCACCGCCGCGGCGCTGTGCGGGCTGGGTGTGCCGGCAGCGCAGGTCGTGTCGCCCGCAGCGCCGCCGTTCGATTCTGAAGCCTTGTGGGCCGTGTTGAAGCACCAGGCGTGGCACGGGCGCGGCGTGCTGTGGGTGCGCGGCGAAGGTGGGCGCGACTGGCTGGCGCAACAGTTGGCGGCGCACGGCGCCCCAGTCACCAGCGTGTGCACCTACCGGCGCCGCCTGCCGCAGTGGGGCGAGGGCGAACTGGCCTTGCTGCGCGGCACCTTGGCGTGCCCCGCACAGCAGGTGTGGTGGTTCAGCAGCAGCCAAGCGATCGGCCATCTGCAAGCCCTGGTCAAAAAACACCAGGTTCAAGCGGACTGGCCAGCGAGCCAGACGCTGGCCAGCCATGCACGCGTCGCGCAGCGCGCGCGCGAGCTGGGTTTTGGCCGCGTTGACGAGGTGCCGCCACTGCTGCACGAGCTGCTGGCCTGGTGGAGCCGCTCGATACAATCTCCGCGCTGAACAGCGCCCCGGCCGGGGCCTCCCAGCCTGCACCGAGCCCGCATTGAGCGACACCCCCACTGCCACCGCCGCCGCACCTTTGCCACCGGGCCTGCAAGCGCCACGGCCCGTGCCGCGTGGCGCCGCAGGGGCCTGGCTGGCGGCCGGCGCCGCGCTGCTGGCGCTGCTGTGCGGCGCCGCGGTGTTCTTCGCCTGGACCACGCAGCAACAGGTGCGCACGCTCGAGCAAGAACTGGTGCGCCGCCAGCAAGACAGCACCAACCAGGCCACCGCAGCGCAGGCCGTGGCCAAGCAGGCCCAAGACACCACGCGCGATGCCACCGCCAAGCTGGCGCTGCTCGAAGCGCGGGTGAGTGAGAGCGCACTGCAGCGCACACAACTCGAAGAGCTGATTCAAGCCTTGTCACGTTCGCGGGATGAAAACGTGGTGGCCGATGTCGAGGCCGCAGTGCGCGTGGCGCAGCAACTCAGCGCGCTCACCGGCAGCACCGAGCCCTTGCTGGCCGCGCTCAAGCAAAGCGAGGAACGGCTGGCCCGGCACAGCCAGCCGAGGCTCGATCGCGTGCGCCGTGCGCTGGCGCATGACATGGAACGCGCCAAGGCCGCGGGGGTGATCGACCTGGCGGTGCTCACGATCCGCCTGGACGAAGCCATCCGTTTGGTCGATGAATTGCCGCTGTTGTCGGTGCCGCAGCCGCGCGGTGCGCGCGACGCCCCCGCGGTGAGCGAGTCCGGCGCCGGCGTGCCGGCAGACGCGCCTTGGGTGGCACAGTTGCAGCAGGCTTGGCAGACCATCGCCACGCGGGTCTGGGCCGAAGCCCGCACGCTGGTGCGCGTGACCCGTATCGACCAGCCTGAAGCCATGCTGATGGCGCCCGAGCAGGCATTCTTTCTGCGGGAGAACCTCAAGCTGCGCTTGCTCAATGCGCGCCTGGCGTTGCTCAGCCGCCAGTTCGACATCGTGCAATCCGACCTGCGCGCCGCGCAGCTGGCGCTCGATAAATACTTCGACCGCAGCGCGCGCCGCGTGGCCAGCACGAGCGAGCTGGTGCGCCAGGTGGCCACGCAGGCGCGCAGCATCAGCATTCCCAAGCCCGACGAAACGCTGGCCGCGATTGCCGCGGCCGGGCGTTAACCGCAGCTTGAACGGGCAGCCATGCGCGGCGTGATCTGGCTCGTGCTGCTGTTCGCCGTGGCGGTGGTGGCGGCCATCACGCTGGGCAGCAACGACGGCTTGGTCAGCCTGTACTGGAGCGGCTGGCGCACCGATTTGTCGTTGAACCTGTTCATCGTGCTGTGGTTGTTGGCGTTCTTGTTGCTCAGCGCTGCCGGGCAGGCGTTGATCAGCCTGGTCGGCCTGCCGCGCCGTGCCCGCCAATGGCGCGAACTGCGGCGCGAACGCGCGGCGCACGCCCACCTGCAAAACGCGCTGGCTGAACACTTTGCTGCGCGCTTCAGCCGCGCCAACAGGGCGGCGCAGCGGGCGCTGCAAGCCAGCGCCGACGTCGCCGCGCTGCGCACTGATGCCGAGTTCCAGACCTTGGCCCACACGCTGGCTGCGAGCAGCCTGCATCAGATGCAAGACCGCGGCGGGCGCGACGCCGCGTTGGCCCTCCTGCCCCAGTCGCCCGCCACACCGGCCGCGCGCACCGCCGCTGACGGCGCTGCGCTGTTGGCTGTGCAGTGGGCCCTGGACGACCGTGACGCCGAGCGCGCCCTGGCCCGGCTGGCCGACATGCCGGCCGGCGTGGCGCGCCGCACGCACGCACTGCGCTTGCGCCTGCAGGCCCAGCGCCTGGCGCGCCAGCCGGTGGCGGCGCTGCACACAGCGCGGCAATTGGCCAAGCACCAGGCGTTCACGGCTGCGGTGGCCAGCAGCTTGATGCGGGCCCTGGCCTACGAGGCGCTTGAAGGTGCGCACGACAGCGAACAACTGCGCCGCGTGTGGGCTGAGTTTGAAGCCAGCGAGCGAAGTGATGCCCTCATCGTGGCGCGCGCCGCGTTGCGCGCCAGCGCACTGGGCGCGCCCGAAGACGCGCGCACCTGGCTGCGCCCGCTGTGGGAGGGGTTGGCCGAGCAAGCCCCCCCAGAACGCGCGCAGTTGGCGTTGGCGCTGATGGAATCAACCACTGGCATGGGCACCGAATGGTTACCGCGGCTTGAAGCTGCATTGGCCCGCCATGCTGATGAGCCCGCCGTGGTGGCCGCCGTGGGCGCGGCCTTCGCCGAGCGCCAGCTCTGGGGCAAGGCCCGCCGCGCACTAGAAGCCGCAGCGTCGTCACCCGACCTGGCCGCCGGCGCCCGCCGGCGCATCACCCGCATGCTGGCCAGCCTGGCCCGCGATGAAGGCGACGAGCCACGCGCGCAGCAGTTCGAACAAAGAGCCGCGGCCATCGACTGATATACTTCGCGGCTTAGCGGCTGTAGCTCAGCTGGATAGAGTACTTGGCTACGAACCAAGGGGTCGTGGGTTCGATTCCTGCCAGCCGCACCAGAACTTTCGTTCTAGACCAACAGCTTGGCGATTTCGGTCTCTAGGGAACGTCTGCACAACCTCTCAAATTGCAGTTTGAGATGACTTATTGTTTGGACTGCGGTCGAGTTGCAAATTCGAGGTCTTGATCGGGCGGCT
>JAYUHT010000311.1:0-4760 GCA_043766725.1 Burkholderiales bacterium
CAGCATCTGCCAGGCTTCGTCGCGGTTGCGGTGCTGGCTGCGGTCGTTCTGGCACTGCACCACGATGTTGGTGGGCAGGTGCGTCAGGCGCACGGCCGAATCGGTCTTGTTGATGTGCTGGCCGCCGGCGCCGCTGGCGCGAAAAGTGTCCACCCGCACATCGGCCGGGTTGATCTCGATCTCGATCGAATCATCGACCTCGGGGTAGACGAACAACGAGGCGAACGATGTGTGGCGCCCGCCGGCGGAATCGAACGGGCTCTTGCGCACCAGGCGGTGCACGCCGGTTTCGCTGCGCAAATGGCCGAAGGCATAGTCGCCCTCGACCTTGATGGTGGCGCTGCGGATGCCGGCCACGTCGCCTTCGGTTTCTTCCAGCACGTCGGTCTTGAAGCCCTTGCGTTCGCAGTACTTCAGGTACTGGCGCAGCAACATGCTGGCCCAGTCGCAGGCCTCGGTGCCGCCGGCGCCGGCCTGGATGTCGATGAAGCAATTGCCCGGGTCGGCCGGGTTGCTGAACATGCGCCGGAACTCGATCTTCTCGACCATGTCGCGCAATGCAGCGGCTTCGGCTTCAATGTGCAGCAGGGCATCGAAGTCGCCTTCGGCCTTGCTCATGTCGTAGAGCTCGGTGTTGTCGGCCAGGTTGCTGGTGAGGTGGTTCACCGTTTCCACCACCGTTTCCAGCGTCTTCTTTTCGCGGCCCAATTCCTGGGCGCGTTTGGGTTCGTTCCAGACCGCGGGGTTCTCCAGCGCGGCGTTGACTTCGTTCAGGCGCAGCGCTTTGCGGTCGTAGTCAAAGATACCCCCGTAACAGCACGGTGCGTGCTGTCAGGTCAAGCAGCAGGTTACCGGTTTGGTTGATGCGTTCGATGTCCATGGGGTGGCGCTGCCGGTGAGGGGTGGGGGCGGCGATTTTGGCACGCGAATCACTCGCCCAAGAACGCTTCCAGCCGCTGCGCCAGCGCCTGCGGCTGGTCGTGGTGCAGCATGTGGCCGGCCGGCGCCAGCTCGCAGCGCTGCACGCCTTGCACCACCGCCAGGCGGGTCTCGAATTCGGCGCGGCTGTAGCGGCCATCCCACCATTTGTCGGGGTTGCTCAAGTCACCCTGCACCCACAGCACGGGCATGGTGATGCGCTGCCACACGGCCAGCACTTCCTCGCTGCGCGTCAGCGCCGGGTTGACGCGCTTGTGCGCGGCGTCACCCATGATGTGCCAACGCCCCTGCGCATCGGGCCGCGCCCAGTGCTGGGCCAGCCAGGCGGCCTTGTCCGGTGCCAGCAGCGGGTTGGTCTTTTGCAGCCGCTCGGCCACGGCTTGCGCGCTGTCGTAAGTGGCAAAGCCTTGCGGCTTCTTCAGCTCATCAAGCCACTGCGCCAGGCGTTGCGGCGCCTGGTTGCCCGGTGTGGCCGGCACGCCAAACCCTTCCAGGTTGGCCAGGCGGCGGATGCGTGCCGGGCGCGTGCCGGTGTACATCATGGCGACGTTGCCACCCATGCTGTGTCCCAGCAAATCCACCGGCGCATCTGGGCTTAACTGGTCGATGAGTGCGTCAAGGTCGCCCAGGTAGTCGGGGAACCAGTAGCAATCGGCTTGCGGGCTGCCGGTCATGCCGAAGCCACGCCAGTCGGGTGCCACGATGTAGCGCTCATCGCGCAGCGCATCGACCATGAACTGGAACGACGCGCCCACGTCCATCCAGCCGTGCAGCAGCACCAGCGGCGGTCGTTGGAGTGTGACCTCCTGCGGCGTGCCCCAGATGTTGAGGTGATAGCGCAGGCCCCGCAGGGTGATGAATTCGCTGCGGCCGGGCTTGACAGGTGCGTACAGGTTCATGCCCGCCAATGTAGGGCAGCGCCCGACGGGGCGCTGTCTTGGGGGCGACGCAGGGCCGTTCAGGCGATGGCCAGCGCCATCAACTTTTCCGCGGCGAGCTTCACGGGCACGCTCTTTTCGCCCAGCACGGCCGCGATCGCGTTCTCGCGCCGCGAGGTGTCCATCGGCAGCGGCTCGATCAACACCGCGCCAGTGGGCGAGGTGAGCGCGGCCACCTTGGGGGTGATGACGCTGGGCCCGCGCTTGAGCACGACGGCGGTTTCGCCTGACACCAGCTTGACGAAGCAACCCGGCGGGTAGACGCCGAATTCCTTCACCAAGGCCGCGGTCATGGGGTTGCCCGGGTCGTTCATGAACATGGTGCGCCCGGCCTTGTCTGCGGCCATGGCGTCGCGGTTCAAACGTGGGCTCAACTTGGCGGTGTAGATGTCGGCGCGGCGCACCAGGCCAGCCATGTCGCTGATTTCCTTGGTGCGCGTGGGGTAGCCGCTGCCGTCGGGCGCTTCATGATGCTGCGCCACCGCGGTGAGCCAATCGGTGTCGGTCACGCCGGCCAGCTTGAGCGCTTCGACGCTCCTTTGCGGGTGTTCGAGGATGGTCTTGCGCTGCTCGGCGCTGACGGGCGTGTGCTGCACGGCGAGTTCACCCTGGATTTCCAGCATGCCCAGGTTCATGGTGAGCGCCGCCTTGAAGACGATCTGCGTGCTGGTGGCGTCCCAGCCCAGGCGCTGCGCCACCAAAAAGGCGGTGATGGCGGTGTGGATCGAATGGTTGATGCCGTACTGCACGCTGGGCTTGGCGTCTTGGCGCAGCACCTGGAAGATGGCCAGGTCGCTGTCGCGCTCAATGAGTTCGATCACCGGCCCGGTCACCTCTTGCAGCGCCGACGAGAAACCATCCTGGTTACTGGCCATCAGTGTTTGGCCGACCTGGTCCATGGTCTGGTTCCACATCTGCGGCAACTGCTCGCGCGGCGCTGTCTTGGGCGAGACGATGGCGGCACGCACCTCGGCCAGGTCGACCAAGGCGCCTCGGTCGAACAGGGCTTCCATCTGGTCGTTGCTGGTGACCATTTGGCCGCGCGCCAGCAGCAAAGTCTTGTCGTTGTTGCGCACGTTGAAGGGCAACGGCACGTCCACATTGATGTGCTGCCTGACGGTGGACAGTTGCGAATACTGCATATGGTTCCAACGGTGCGTTGCGGTGCCGGGCCCGGGGCGGGCCCTGATCACGCTGGTTGCGGCTCCCTGGATGGGTTTCGGCAGGGTCGCGGTCAACTTGAGGGCGCCATGCAGAATGCCGCCATGTCAGCCACCCTCACCGCTGCGGGCAAAGGGCCCGCCTACACCCTGCGTGCCGCGCAGCCGCAAGACGCCCAGGCCATCGTCGGCCTGATCACCGAGCTGGCTGAGTTTGAACAGCTCGCCCACTTGGTGAAGATCACGGCGCCGGGCCTGTGCAAGCACTTGTTTGGCCCGCGGCCCGTGATCGAATGCACGGTGGCTGAAGGCGGCGCAGCGGTGCAGGCCTTCGCGCTCTACTTCACCAACTTCTCCACCTTCCTGGGCCAACCCGGCCTGTACCTGGAAGACCTCTACGTGAAGCCGGCCTGGCGTGGCCAGGGCGTGGGCGGTGCGCTGCTGCGCCACCTGGCCGCGCTGGCCGTTGAGCGCGGCTGCGGCCGCTTCGAATGGAGCGTGCTCGACTGGAATGCCAACGCGATTGCCGTGTACGAACGCATGGGCGCCACGGTGATGCCCGAATGGCGCATATGCCGCTTGAGTGGCGAGGCGCTGGGGCGCTACAAGCGCTAACACATGAATGCACCGGCCGTGAAGGAAGACGCTTACGCTGCCATCCACGCCGGCTTTCAGTGGCAGGTGCCGGCCCGGTTCAACATTGCGCAGGTCTGCTGCACGCGCTGGGCACAGCGCACACCGCATGCCGTGGCGCTGATCCATGAAGCCGAAGGCGGCGCGGTGCAAACCCTGGGC
The DNA here is from genome assembly GCA_043766725.1 of Burkholderiales bacterium. Taxonomy (GTDB): domain Bacteria; phylum Pseudomonadota; class Gammaproteobacteria; order Burkholderiales; family Burkholderiaceae_C; genus Rubrivivax. Next base: position 3,833 of record JAYUHT010000311.1, read on the forward strand.
TATGGGCAACTGCACGCCCGGGCCTGCGCCGCGGCCAACTTGCTGGGGCGTTTGGGCGTGCAGCGCGGCGACTGCGTGGCCATCGTGATGCCGCAGCGCTTTGAAACCGCGGTGGCGCACATGGCGGTGTACATGCTGGGCGCGGTGGCCATGCCCATGACATATCTGTTCGGGCCCGAGGCGCTGGAGTACCGCTTCCAACACAGCCAGGCGCGCGTGGCGCTCGTGGATGAAACGGCCATCGCCAACGTGCTGCTGGCGCGCGACAGCTGCCCACAGCTGAAGACGGTGCTCGCTGTGGGCTTGGCGCAGGGCCACGGCGATCTGGATTTCAACACCGCTTGCGCCACTGAGAGCCCGCGCTTCGGTGCCGTGAGTACGCGCGCCGACGACGCCGCACTGTTGATCTACACCAGCGGCACCACCGGCCCACCCAAAGGCGCGCTCATGCCGCACCGCGCGCTGCTCGGCAACCTGAGCGGCTTTGTGTGCAGCCAGAACGGCTTCCAGGGCCAAGACGCGGTGTTCTGGTCGCCGGCTGATTGGGCCTGGACGGGCGGGCTGATGGATGCGCTGCTGCCCACGCTGTACTTCGGCCGCCCCATCGTCGGCGCGGCGGGCCGCTTTGCGCCCGAGAAGGCCTTCGAACTGATGCAGCGCCACCGCGTCACGCACAGCTTTCTGTTCCCCACCGCGTTGAAGGCGATGATGAAAGCGGTGCCGCTGCCGGCCACGCGGTTCGCCTTGCAGTTGCGCGCGGTGATGAGCGCGGGCGAATCAGTCGGCGACGCGGTCTTCAACTGGTGCCGCGACGCGCTGGGTGTGGGCTTGAACGAGATGTTTGGCCAAACCGAGATCAACTACATCGTCGGCAACTGCGCGCACTTGTTCGATGCGCAAGGCCGCCCCACGCCCGGCTGGCCGGCAC
>JAYUHT010000312.1:0-4756 GCA_043766725.1 Burkholderiales bacterium
CGCGCCGCCGCTCGCCGCCTGAAAGCGCCGGGGCGGGTGAGTCACGCAGCTTGTCGATGCTCAGGTCGTGCAGCAGGCCGTCGAGCAACTCCTGGATGCGCGCGGGCTTGAACGCGCGGCCGTTGGCATCCCGTTGCAGTTCGAGCACGGCGCGGATGTTCTCTTCCACATTCAGCTTGCGAAAGATCGACGCTTCTTGCGGCAGGTACGACAGCCCCAGGCGCGAGCGCACATGGATGGGCAGGTGCTGCACCGGCTGGCCGTCCATCTCGATCACCCCGGCATCGGCCCGCACCAGGCCCACCACCATGTAGAAAGTGGTGGTCTTGCCCGCCCCGTTGGGGCCGAGCAGGCCGACCACCTCGCCAGCGGCCACGGCCAGGTGAACGTCTTTCACCACCATGCGCGAGCCGTAACTCTTTTGCAGGCCCTGGGCCATCAGGCGGCTTGAGGTCAGGCTAGCGTGGTGTTGCATGCTAGGCGTGACTTAAGAAAACCGATGGATTTGCGTCTGTGGCCAGGCGCAAACCACAGCGATGCCCGGCGGCATCGCGAGGATTTGCAACGACGCCACAGGCGCAAAGAGGTGGTTTTATGTCGCGCTTAGCGTGCAACACCACACTAGATGCCGGGTGCCCAATTGATTGGCCGGTGAAAGCGGTGACCGCGGCAGCGGCCTGCGTCAACGCGGTTCCCCGAGCGCGCGGGTGGCTTTCAGTGGCGGGGCACTGGCGGGCGCGGCGGCGGGAGGGGGTTCAGCGCGCGGGCCCAGCACGGCGCGCACGCGCCCGTTGGGATTGCCCGGCGTGGGCGTGCCGCCTTGCACGCTGAACTGTTCGCCCGCACTGTCCCAGCTGATCTGGTTGCCCAGGATTTCATCGACCACGCTGCCCGCGCGCAGCCGGCGCACGCTGGCGTTGCCCACGAAGCGCAGGGTCTGGCTGCGGGCGTCGTACTCAATGCGCTCGGCCTGGCCTTCCAGCGACTCATCGACACCGTCGCGCTTTTGCTTGAAGCTGGCCGGCTTGCCCGGTGCGCCGGTGGCCACGGCGGCGCGAAAACCATCGGCCTGCTCGCGCACTTCAATGCGTTCGGCGCGGATTTGCAGCGTGCCCTGGGCGATGACGACGTTGCCGTTGAACACCACCACCTGGCGCGCCAGATCCACGATGCCGGGCTTATCTGCCTCCACAGTCATGGGCTTGCTGCGGTCGGCCTTCTCGGCCGCCACGCTGCCGGCCAGCAGCAGCGCCAGCGTGGCGGCCAGATACCGCCGGCCGCGGCCAGACCAGGTCGCCCGCCACGGATCAAGCGGACGCCGCCGAACCGGCTCTGCCAGCGCGTAGGGGGTGGTTGATTTCACGCGCGCTTGCGCACTTGCTGCACCAGGAAGTCCACCACCTGCAAGGCGCCTTCGTTGCTGCCGGCCAGGCTGGCCGAGGTGATGAAGCGGCCTTGCACGCCCAACGTGGGCACGCTGTCGATGTGGTAGGCCTCGGCCAGTTGCTTCGATTGGCGCGAGCGCGTCTGCACGGTGAAGGACTTGAAGGCTTCGGCGAACTTCGGCCCGTCTACCCCATTCGCGGCCATGAAGGCCACGATGTCGACTTCCTTGTCGAGGCGCAGTTTCTGGCCGTGCAGGGCGTTGAACACCTTGCGGTGCATGGCGCCCACCTGGCCCAGTACTTCGAGCGCAAAGTAGATGCGGCCATGGGTTTCGTGGATGGCGCCAAAGGCCACCGGCGAACGCCGCAGTACCACATCGGGCGGCAACTGCTTGGACCAGGCTTCGAGCGTGGGCTCCAGCGCATGGCAATGGGGGCAGCCGTACCAGAAGAATTCAACCACTTCCACTTTGCCGTCCGCCGCCTGTACCGTTGCGGGTTGCTGCAGCCGCGTGTAGTGCTTGCCTTCGACCGGCCCGCCTTGGGCCCGGGCCGGCTGGCCTAACACCAGCGTGCAGCCGGCAGTGGCCAAGCCCAATGAAAAGTCGCGTCGCTTCATGTTCATCACTTCAGCTCACCTCAACGTTGTACATGCACCAGCGCGGCGTCCACGCCGCCGGCCAACAGTTTGTCGCGCAGCACTTCGGCACCTTCCTTGTTCTCGAAGGGGCCGATGCGCACGCGAAACATCGTGCGGCCGGACTGTTCACGCTCGGTCACCTTGGCGCGCACATCCATCAGGGCCAGGCGCGCGCGTTGGGCTTCAGCATCTTCTTCGCGCACATAGGCGCCGGCCTGCACGAAATAGAACAACGCATTCGATGCCGCGGCCGTGGACTTGGGAATCGGCACCGCCGCTTCGGCCGCGCCACCTGGCACGCTTTGGCCGGCCAGGATGGCGCCCGGGTCGCGCGGCGCCCGCGGCGGCGGCGTGGGCGGCACCAGCGCCACGCCGGCGGGGGCGCTCGGGGCGGTGGTAGCCGTGGCGACCGCGGGCGCTGTGGGCGCGGTGGTGGGAGGCCGCACGCCACCCTTGCCCGCCAGCGGCGCATTCGGATCCCAGTTGCGGTTGCGATCGGTCTCGGCCTGGTCTTGCTCCGCCGTGCGTTGGGGCACCTTGTTGATGAAGGGCACCGGCACCTTGGCGATGTACAGCGCCACGCCCAGCGCGGCCACCAAGCCGACCAACACGCCCACGATGATGCCCAGGACGAAACCGCCGCGCTGATGGTTTTTCATGTCACTGTTTCCTGTACCGCTGCGGCTTCGCGCTGCATGGCATTTGGTGCACTCACGCCGAGCACGGCCAGGCCGTTGCGCAGCACCTGGCGGGTGGCGGCGAGCAAGGCCATGCGCGCCGCGGCCAGCGGCGCGTCGGCCACCAAGAAGCGCTCGGCGGCGTAGTAACTGTGCAACGCAGCGGACAGGTCACGCAGGTAAAAGGTCACGTCGTGCGGCGCCAGCTCCGCCGCGGCGCGGCCAAGCATCTCCGGGTACTCGGCCAGGCGCGGCATCAGTGCCAGCTCAGTGGGGGCAACCAGCAATGCCAGGTCGGCCTGGCCCAGCGCCGCCTCGCCGGGTGGGTACTGCGCCAGCACCGAGCAAATGCGCGCATGCGCGTACTGCACGTAGAACACCGGGTTGTCGTCGCTGGCCTTCAGCGCCAGGTCGATGTCGAAGACGAACTCGGTGTCGGCCTTGCGGCTGGCCATGAAGAAGCGCACGGCGTCGCGGCTGGTCCAGTCGATCAGGTCGCGCAGGGTGACGTAGCGGCCGTCGCGTTTGGAGATCTTCACCTCCTGCCCGCCGCGCATCACGGTCACCATCTTGTGCAGCACATAGTCGGGGTAGCCCTGTGGCACGCCCAGGTTGGCGGCCTGCAAGCCGGCGCGCACGCGGGCGATGGTGCCGTGGTGGTCGCTGCCCTGCACGTTCACCACCTTGGTGAAGCCGCGCTCGAACTTGTTCAGGTGGTAGGCCACGTCGGGCACGAAGTAGGTGTATTGCGCCTGCCCATCGGCGGCGCCGTCGGGTGCAGATTTCCGCATCACGCGGTCTTTGTCGTCGCCGTATTCGGTGCTGCGCAACCACAGCGCGCCGCCTTCCTCGAATGTCTTGCCTGCGACGACGAGGCGCTTGACGGTGTCGTCAACCCGCCCGCTGCTGTACAGGCTGGATTCCAAAAAGTAGTGATCGAAGCGCACCCCAAAGGCGCGCAGATCCAGGTCTTGCTCGTGGCGCAACCAGGCCACCGCGAACAGGCGAATCCCTTCGAGGTCGTCCGGGTCGCCTGAAGCGCTGAAGCTGCGGTCGTCGGCGCGCACGCTGTGGCGCTGCACGAAGGCCTGGGCGATGTCGGCGATGTACTCGCCGTTGTAGGCCGCTGCCGGCCACAGCGCGTCGCCAGGTTTCAGGCCCTTGATGCGGGCTTGCACGGAAGCGGCCAGGTTGGCGATCTGCACCCCGGCGTCGTTGTAATAGAACTCGCGCTGCACCTGCCAGCCCTGGGCCTCGAACAGGTTGCACAGGCTGTCGCCCAGCGCGGCCTGGCGGCCGTGGCCCACATGCAGCGGGCCGGTGGGGTTGGCCGAGACGAATTCGACCATCAGCTTGCCGCCATGCGGGGCCTGGCAGCCGAACGCCGCGGCCGTGGCCAGCACCTCGCGCACCACGGCTTGCTTGGCCGCCGGGGCCAGGCGCAGGTTGATGAAACCGGGGCCGGCGATCTCGATGCCCTGCAGCCAGCGCCGTGCAGCGGGGGTCTGCTCGAACGCCGCCACCAGGCTTTGCGCCAGCTCACGCGGGTTCTTCTTCAGCGCCTTGGCCAGCGGCATGGCCGCGGTGATGGCCAGGTCGCCATGGCTGGCCTGGCGGGGCAACTCGAATGCTGCCGCGGGTGCCGCGCCCGGCGCCAGGGCAGCCAGGGTGGACTCCAGCGCCTGCAACAGCTCCTGCTTGGCTTGAATCATGCAGGGATTCTACGTTTGCGCCTTGTCGCAAGGCGCGGCAGCGCGGGTTTGCGCAAGGTTGCCGGCCCTGTTTGCGCGACCGCGGCCAGGCCCACCCGGCCACACTCGGCGGCAAAACCATGTCCAAAAATCCCACCACCCCCCTGTCTACCCTGCCCGCGCCGCTGGACGGCCCGCCGCTGCCCGCCCAGATCGGCAAGTACCGCGTTCTGGCGCGTCTGGGCGAGGGCGCAACCAGCGAGGTCTTCCTCGCCCACGATGCCTTCAACCAGCGCGACGTGGCCATCAAGCGCGTGCGCAAGTTGGAAAGCCTGGACGCCAGCGACGGCCACTACCGCGACC
>JAYUHT010000313.1:0-12513 GCA_043766725.1 Burkholderiales bacterium
GCAGAGTGCCTCGTAACGCATCAAGGAGAGCCGAAAGTGGACACCACCAACCTGATCGCCATCGACACCCACACCCACCTCGAGGTGTCGTGCCGCAACCCCTTCGACAACTACGGCGAGGAGTACGACCGTGCGGCGGACAAGTACTTCCGCTCCAACCGCCGGCCAACGATGCAGGAGACGATCGATTTCTATCGCGAGAAGCGAATCGGCTTCGTCAACTTCACCGTCGATGCCGAGTCGCAGATGGGCCGCGCGCGCATCACGAACGAGGAGATCGCCGATGCCGCGGCCGCCAACGCAGACATCATGATCGCGTTCGGCAGCATCGACCCGCACAAGGGAAAGATGGGCGGCCGCGAGGCGCGCCGGCTGGTCGAGCAGCACGGCGTGAAGGGCTTCAAGTTCCACCCCACGGTGCAGGGCTTCGAGCCGGCCGACAAGATGGCCTGGCCGATCTACGAAGTCATCAACGAGCACAAACTGCCGGCCATTTTCCACAGCGGCCACTCGGGCATCGGCAGCGGCATGCGCTGCGGCGGCGGCTTGCGGCTGCAGAACAGCAACCCGATGCTGCTCGAAGACGTGGCCATCGCCTTCCCCGACATGCAGATCGTCATCGCGCACCCGAGCTGGCCGTGGCAGGACGAAGCGATCTCGCTGGCGATGCACAAGCCCAACATCTGGATCGACCTGTCGGGCTGGAGCCCGAAGTATTTCCCGCCGCAACTGGTGCAGTATGCGAACACGCTGCTGAAGGATCGCATCCTCTTTGGCAGTGACTTTCCGCTGATCACGCCCGACCGCTGGCTCGCCGACTTCGAGGAAGCGGGGTTCAAAGACGCGGTCAAACCCCTGATACTGAAGCGCAATGCGATGCGCCTGCTGCGGCTGGACGAGCAACCTCCGGCCTGAGGCCAGCCGGCCGCGCCAAACCCGAGGAGACAGGATGCAGTTCTACCTGAACGGCTACACGCCCGGCGACCCCGACATCCAGGCGGCAGCGCCTGGCGTTGACAAGCGATCAGCGAGCCTGCCTGAGACGGTCGATGTTCTGGTCATCGGCAGCGGCCCCGCGGGCACGCTGCTGGCGGCCCAGCTCTCGAAGTTCCCCGGCATCAGCACCCGGCTCATCGAGCGGCGCAGCGGCCCGCTTCAGGTCGGCCAGGCCGATGGCGTGGCTTGCCGAACGGTGGAAATGTTCGAGGCGTTTGGCCTGGGCCAAAAGCTCGTGCGCGAGGCGTATTGGGTTAACGAGACCGTCTTCTGGCGCCCGTCGCCACAAGATCGCGCGCGCATCGTGCGCACCGGGCGCATTCAAGACACCGAAGACGGCTTGTCGGAGATGCCGCATGTCATCGTCAACCAGGCGCGCTTGCAGCAGTACCTGCTCGCCTTCATGCGCGCCTCGCCCACACGCCTGGAAGCCGATTATGGCCTGGAGTTCGTCACCCTAACGGTTGAATCGAGCGGCGAGCATCCGGTGTTGGTCACGCTGCGTGACTTGGCCAGCGCTGCGCACAAGACCATCCGCGCCAAGTACGTGGTGGGCTGCGATGGCGCGCGCAGCGCGGTGCGTGAGGCGATCGGCGCCGTGCCAAACGGCGACTTTGCCAACCATGCCTGGGGCGTGGTGGACATGCTGGCCACGACCGACTTCCCCGACATCCGGCTCAAGGCAGCGATCCAGTCTGGCGACGAAGGCAACATCCTGCTCATTCCGCGCGAGGGCGGCCACATGGTGCGGCTGTACGTGGACCTCGGCGAGATCGACCCGAACAAGCGCGACGCCTTTCGCGACAACCACACGCAGGAAAGCGTGATCGCCACCGCCCAACGTGTGCTGCGCCCTTACACGCTCGACGTGAAGTGCGTGGTGTGGTTCGCGGTGTATCAAGTCGGCCAGCGCGTGACGGATCGCTTCGACGATGTGCCCACTGAACAACTCGGCAACCGCCTGCCGCGCGTTTTCATTGCCGGCGACGCCTGCCACACGCACAGTGCCAAGGCCGGCCAGGGCATGAACGTGTCGATGCAAGACTCGTTCAACCTGGGCTGGAAGCTGGCCTCGGTGCTCGAAGGGCGCTGCGGCCCGGAACTGCTGCGCACCTACTCTGCCGAGCGCCAGGCCATTGCGCAAGAGCTGATCGCCTTTGACAAAGAGTGGTCGAAGATCATGGCCTCGCCCCCCAAGGACGCGAGCCGCCCGGAGCTTGGCGGGGTTGACCCGGCCGAGCTGCAAGCGTACTTCGTGAAGTCGGGCCGCTACACGGCGGGTGTGGCCACGCGCTATGCGCCCACCACCATGCTCACAGCCGCCGCCACGCATCAGGCATTGGCCACGCGCTTCAACGTTGGCATGCGTTTTCATTCGGCGCCCGTGGTGCGCCTGGCCGATGCCAAGCCGATGCAGCTCGGCCATGCCGCGCGTGCCGATGGCGCCTGGCGCCTCTATGCCTTTGCCGATGCGAGAGGCGAGCGGCTGCGCGCGTTGGCCGAGTTCCTGGCGGATTCGCCGAACTCACCGATTCGCCGCCACACGCCAGCCGGGGCCGACGTTGACAGCGTGATTGACCTGCGCGCGGTGTTCCAGCAGGCGCATCGCGAAGTGGATGTCAGCGCACTGCCTTCACTGCTGCTGCCACGCAAGGGGCGCTTCGGGTTGATTGACTACGAGAAGGCCTATTGCGCCGACCGCAAGAACGGCCCGGACATCTTCGACCTGCGCGGCGTTGACCGCGCGCAGGGTGCGCTCGTCGTCGTGCGGCCAGACCAGTACATCTCGAACGTTATGCCGCTGAGCGCGCACGATGAGTTGGCCGCGTTCTTCGGCCAATTCCTGCTGGATCGCCGCCCCTCTGCGCAGAATCTGCACAACGACATAAATCGACTGTAAAAGGAAAGCGCTCACCATGAATCGATTCGACAACCAAACCGTGGTCATCACTGGCGGCGGCGGCGGCATCGGTGGCGCCACCTGCAAGCGTTTCGGCGCCGAAGGCGCACGCGTCGCCGTGTTCGACCTGAACCTCGAAGCGGCTGAAATGGTGGCAGCGGCGATCCGCGCCGCAGGCGGGCAGGCGCAAGCCTTTGTCTGTGACATCACCAACCGCGACAGCGTCAACGCCGCGGTGCAAGCCTGCGAAGCGGGGCTCGGCCCGATCGACGTGCTCGTCAACAACGCCGGCTGGGATGTCTTCAAACCCTTCACCAAGACCGAGCCCGCGCAGTGGGACAAGCTCATCGCCATCAACCTCACCGGCGCGCTGCACATGCACCATGCCGTGCTGCCCGGCATGGCCGCACGCAAAAAGGGCCGCATCGTCAACATCTCGTCAGACGCAGCGCGCGTGGGCTCCTCGGGTGAAGCCGTGTACGCGGCCTGCAAGGGCGGTCTCGTGGCGTTCTCAAAAACCATCGCGCGTGAACATGCGCGCCACGGCATCACCGTCAATGTGGTGTGCCCCGGCCCGACCGCCACCGCACTGTTCGAAGACTACAAACAAGGCGCCGGCAACCCCGAAAAGTTGATGGAGGCGTTCACGCGCGCCATTCCGCTGGGCCGCATCGGCCAGCCCGATGACTTGCCCGGAGCGGTGCTGTTCTTTGCCAGCGCTGACGCTGCCTTTGTGACCGGACAGGTGCTGAGCGTGTCTGGCGGTTTGACCATGAACGGTTAAGGAGAAGCTCACATGACATTCGAAGACATCCTGTACGAAGTGCGCAACGGCGTGGCCTGGATCACGATCAACCGGCCCGAGAAGATGAACGCCTTTCGCGGCACCACCTGCGACGAGCTGATCAAGGCGCTGAACAAGGCCGGCTACGACAAGAGCATCGGCGCCATCGTGCTGGCCGGCGCCGGCGAGAAGGCGTTCTGCACCGGCGGCGACCAATCGGCGCACGACGGCAACTACGACGGCCGCGGCACCATCGGGTTGCCGATGGAAGAGCTGCACGACGCCATCCGCAACGTGCCCAAGCCGGTGATTGCCCGCGTGCAGGGCTTTGCCATCGGTGGCGGCAACGTGCTGTGCACGATTTGTGACCTGACCATCTGCTCCGAGAAGGCGCAGTTCGGCCAGGTCGGCCCGAAGATGGGGTCGGTCGATCCGGGTTATGGCACCGCGCTCCTGGCGCGCGTCGTCGGCGAGAAGAAGGCGCGCGAGATCTGGTACATGTGCCGCCGCTACTCGGGCGCCGAAGCCGTGGCGATGGGCCTGGCCAACAAGTGCGTGCCGCACGATCAACTTGACGCCGAAGTGCAAGCCTGGGGCGAAGAACTTTGCGAGCGCAGCCCCACTGCACTGGCCATTGCCAAGCGCAGCTTCAACATGGACACCGCGCACCAGGCCGGCATCGCCGGCATGGGCATGCTCGCGCTGAAGATGTACTACGACACCGAGGAGTCGCGCGAAGGCGCGAACGCACTGAAGGAAAAGCGCAAGCCCGAGTTCCGCAAATACGCGAAATGAGCGCAAGGCGATGAACCCCTATCTCGACGACGAGCTGGTCGCCCTCGCCGGCCACGCGCGGCGCTTTGCCACTGAGCGCATCGCGCCCGGTTTTCAGGAGCGCGACAAGACGCGCGTGCTTGATCGGCAACTGATGCGCGAAATGGGCGAGATGGGTTTCATCGCGCCCGAGTTATCGGCGCAGTTCGGCGGCCAAAGCCTGGGCTGCCTCGCGGCTGGAGTGATCCACGAAGAAGTGGCGCGTGCCGACTTGAGCCTCTCGTACATCAACTTGCTGGCGTCGCTGAACGGCCAGATCCTCACGCATCACGGCCAGCCCGAGGTCGTGAAGCCGTGGCTGGAGAAGCTCACGCGCGGCGAGGCGCTGCTGGCCATCGCGCTGACCGAGCCGCGCGGCGGCTGCGACGCCGGCAACTTGCGTCTGCGCATCGAGCGGGTCAGTGGTGGCCATGGCGAGCACTACGTCATCAACGGCGAAAAGACCTCGATCTCGGCGGCCGACCAGGCCGACGCGACGGTGGTCTTCGGACGCACCGGCACGGTGGAGTCACAAGCCCACGGCGTGACCGCGCTCTTGGTGCCGATGGACTTGCCCGGCGTCACGACCAACCGTTTTGATTGCCACGGGCAGCGCGCCATCGGCCGTGGCTCGATCTTCTTTGAGAACGTGCGCGTGCCGCTTGATCACCGCCTGGGCGACGAGAACAAGGGCTTCGTGCAGGTGATGCAGGGCTTTGACTTTTCGCGCGCGCTGATCGGCCTGCAGGTGCTGGCCGTGGCGCGTGTTGCACTCGAAGAAACCTGGGAATACGTGGCACAGCGCGAGGCCTTTGGCAAGCCGCTGTCGGCGTTCCAGGGCGTGTCGCATCCGCTGGCTGACTTCGACACGCAGGTGGATGCTGCGCGCCTGCTCTGCCTGCAAGCGCTGTGGTTGAAAGATAAAGGCTTGCCGCACAGCGCCGAAGCGGCAATGTGCAAATGGTGGGCGCCCAAGCTGGCGTATGACTGCGTGCACCAGTGCCTGCTGTCGTTCGGCCACGGTGGTTATGACCGCGGGCCGATGGAGCAGCGGCTGCGCGACGTGCTCGGCTTCCAGATCGGCGACGGCACGGCGCAGATCATGAAAACCATCATCGCGCGCACGCGAGCCGGCCGCGCGGCCGTGCCCGCTTGACATGACCGGCCGACCGCGCGGCCGTGCCCGCTTGATTTGACCGCGCCGGCGGCGCGGCTGTGCCCGCTTGATCGCAAGCAGTTCGGGCGGCCGCTGGCGGCTAACCAGCTCATTCAAAAGAAGCTCGCCGACATGCTCACTGAAATCACGCTCGGCCTGCAAAGCTGTTTGCAACTCGGCCGCATGAAAGACGCCGGCACCGCTTCAGTGGAAGCCACGTCGATCATCAAGCGCAACAGTTGCGGCAAATCACTCGACATCGCCCGCGTGGCGCGCGACATGATGGGCGGCAACGGCATCAGCGACGAATTCGGCGTCGCGCGCCACCTGGTGAACCTGGAGGTGGTGAACACCTACGAAGGCGCGATCACCGGTATGGCGGCGTTTCAGTGAAGGGGCAACGGCTCACTGAAGAACCTTCGTGCTGCGCACCTCGGTAGTTGCCCTTGGGGCGGCCCGGCGCGCTCTTGCATTTGAGGTCAAGCGCCCGTTGCTGCACACTCGTACATGGCAAATGCTCCCATGTGGGCCTTGTCCCACGCCCAGGTTGCGGTCGAGGTGGTCGCGACCATCGCCTTTGCGCTGTCAGGTTTGATTGAAGGCGCGCGCAAACGGCTGGACGCGGTGGGCATCTGTGTGGTCACGGGTCTGGCCGCGTTTGGCGGCGGCACCGTGCGCGATGTGCTGCTGGATCGGCGGCCGCTCTTCTGGGTGCAGCACGCGGCCTGGCTGTGGGTGTTGCTGGCCTTGTGCATCGGCGCCATGCTGTTCATGCGGGCGCGGCACCTCGAACCCACCGAGCGTGCCATGCAATGGCCCGATGCCTTGGGCCTGGGCCTGTTCACCGCCGGGGGCACGCAAATCGCGCTCGACGCGCAGATGCCGGCGATCGTGGCGGTGGTGATGGGCGTGGTGACCGCTGTGTTCGGCGGCGTGTTGCGCGACATCGTCTGCAACGAGATTCCTCGTGCGTTCAGCGACCACCGGCCGTATGCCGTGTGCGCGTTTGCCGGTGCCTGGGTATTGGTTCTGGCCCAGGCACTGGCGGCGCCGCAGTGGGCTGCGCTGCTCGCGGCCGCGGCCACAGCAAGCTTGCTTCGCGTGGCCGCCATCGTCACCGGTTGGAGCCTGCCGCCCTGGCAAGCCGGCGACAAAGGGCCGCCTTGAGCTGCGCCGGCGAGCCCAATGTTGGCGTTTGTCATTCGTTAACCCTTGTGTTGGGCGGTGAAATTCAGCACCAGCCTGGCCATCAGGTCAGGCTGGTCGCTGTGCAGCCAGTGGCTGGCCTGCGTCAATTCGATGTGTTTCGCGCCGGCGATGCGCCGCGCCAGCAGCGCGCCGTTGGCCGGTGGAATCAACTGGTCTTCGGCGCCGTGCAACACGAGCGTGGGGCACTTCAATTCAGGCAGGCGGTGATGCGAGGTCCAGCCGATCAGGCCGTAAAGCTGGGCCTGGTAGCCGCGCAGCTTGGGCGCATGGGCCAGGCGTACGACTTTGTCTTCCTCAATCACACCGGCCGGTGTGCCGCGGGCGTAGGTGTAGGGCTGCATGGCAGCGAACGCCTGTTCGGGCGTCATGTCGCCCTTGTTGAACAGCAGTTGCCACACCTGCGGCGCCGGCAGGATGGCGCGCGGCCCGCCGCAGTTGGTGGCCGCCAGCACCAGCGAGCGCAGTTGGGCCGGGAAGTCGAGCGCGAACTGCTGCGCGATCATGCCGCCCATGGAAAGACCCAACACATGGGCGCTGGTTTCGCCTGCGGCGCGCAGCACGGCGGCCACATCTGCGGCCATGCTGGTGACGCGGTGCACCAGGCCGAAGGGCACCTCGGTCTGGCCGACGCCGCGGTTGTCAAACAGGATCACGCGGTGTTTGCGCGCCAGCCGCGGGGCCAAGCGGAACCACATGCTCGAACAGCAGCCCAGGCCCATGATCAGCACCAGCGGCTCACCGTCACCCAGTGCGTGCCAATGCAGGCGCGCGCCGTCGTGTTCAACAAACGGCATCGGCGTTAACGTTTCAGGAGACCGTCACGGAACCAGGATCGTGCGCCCCACCACCTGGCCCTGGTGCAGGGCCTGCAAGGCCTCGTTGGCCTGCGCCAGCGGCCGGCGGGTCACGGGAATCGGCTTGAGCGCGCCGCGCTGCACCAGCGCCACCAGCTCGCGCAGCTCTTCCACCGTGCCCACATAGCTGCCTTGCAGCGTGAGCGGGCGCATGGGAATGGTGGGCAGGGCCAGGGTCAAATCGCCGCCCATCAGGCCGCAGATGACGATGTGGCCGCCGCGCGCGCTGGCCGCCATGGCCAAGGTGACGGTGGCTGTGGCGCCCACCAGGTCGAGCACGGCGCGCGCGCCGCCGTTGGTGGCCGCACTGATCTGCTGCGCGGCATCGGGCGCGCGTGCGTCGATGGCTGCCAACGCGCCCGCGGCCAGCGCGGCTTCGCGCTTGGACGCATCCACATCCACCACCACGGCGCCATGCCCGCCCAGGGCCTTGAGCACCTGAATGGCCATCAGACCCAGGCCGCCGGCACCGATGATGACCACCGGGCCTTCATGAATGCGCATGCCGAACTTTTTCAGTGCGCTGAACGTGGTGACGCCGGCACAGGCCAGGGGCGCGGCCTCGGCGGCGTCGATGCCACCCAGCGGCACCAGGTACTTGGCGTGCGGCACGATCACATATTCCGCAAAGCCGCCGGGGCGCACCACGCCCAGCGACTGCGGCTTGATGCAGATGTTTTCCTCGCCGCGCTTGCAGGCCGCACAGTCGCCGCAGCCGATCCAGGGGTGAATGAGCACCGCCTGGCTCACCTGCAGCGCACCGGCATCCGGGCCACCCGACACCACCTCGCCGGCAATTTCATGGCTCAGGGTGATGGGCGGCAAGATTCCGCGTTCGGCCAGGGTGAGCTTCTTGCCACCGCCCAGGTCGTAGTGGCCTTCCCACAGGTGCAGGTCGGTGTGGCACAGGCCGGCGGCGCGCACGCGCACCAGCACTTCGTTGCCCTGGGGTTGGGGCACGGGGCGTTCCACCAACTCCAGCGGCTGGCCATGGTGCATCACGCAATAACAGCGCATTCCGGGTCTTTCTGAATGTAGAAGTGATTTGAAACGTTACATTGAACGTGGTGCCAGCCAGCCATCGAGCGCCGGCCACATGCGGGTTTGCGCGCCGCGCCCGGCCACCAGGCCAACGTGGCCGCCCTTCATGATGAGTTCGAGCTTGTCGCGGCTGCCCGCCAGCTTGACCAAATCTTGCGCCGAGGCATAGGGCGTGATGTGGTCTTCCTGCGCCAGCAGGTGCAGCAGCGGCATGCGTATCGCGCCCAAGTCCGCCCGCTGCCCGCCAATTTGCCATTGCCCTTTGACGAGCAAGTTGCCGCGCAGGAAGTCGCGCACCATCTGGCGGAACACGCCGCCGGGGAAGGGCAGGTTGTCGGTTTCCCATTTGCCCATGCGCAGGTGGCTGGTCACCACCTCGGGGTTGCTGGCGTTGTTGAGCAGGTTCATGGCGCCGGCCAGCTTGGCAAAGGGTTTCAATGCGCGCAGCGCGTTTTGCACCCACTCACCTGGAACGTTGCCGTATTGTTCAAGCAAGGCGTTCTCGTCGAAGCCCGCGCCCATCCAGGCCTTCAGCGAAGCCAGGCCGTCGCTGTTCACCGGCGCGGCCATGCACACCAGGTTCTTCAGCGGTGCCTTCGGGCGCAGCGCGGCATACAGCACCGACAGCAGCCCACCCACGCAGTAGCCGATGATGGAAAGCTCTTTCTCGCCACTGAGTTCCAGCACGCGCTGCACACAAGCGGGCAAGCGCACCTGCACATGGTCTTCGAGCGTGAGCGCGGCATGCTCGCGGCGCGGCCGGCCCCATTCGATCATGTACACGTCATAGCCCTGGCGCAGCAGGAATTCGACCATGCTCTGGCCGGGCACCAGATCGAGGATGTAGGGTTGGTTAACCAATGAGGTGACGATCAGCACCGGCACGCGGTACAGGTTTTCAACCAGCGGCTTGTAGTGGTGCAGCTTGAGCGTGCCGATGCTCAGCACGGTTTCGCGCGGCGTCACGCCCAGCGGGCCGGCCAGGGCAGCGTGGTCGGGCAGCTCCAGGCCCATGCGGGCCAGGGCGTGCTGCAGCGGGTTGCCCAGTCCGACTACTTTCACGGCGGCCATGGCATCAGGCCTTGCTGGGCTTGGCCGGCTGCGGTGGCTTGGCTGGCGGCGCCGTGGGCGCCTTGCGCGTGCGTGTGGGCTGGGGTGCCAGCACCGGCGCGCCCTGGGCCGCCAGCGCCTCGCGCAGGCGCACGAGTTCGGCGCTCACATTGGCCAGGCCGTCCTCCAGCCGGCCCAGGCGTTCATCCAGGCCTTCCAGGTCGGTGCGCGACGGCAGGTTCACCAGCGCCAGCGAGGCCTGCGCCATTTCGCCAAACATGCGCTGTGCCAGGCGGGCTTCTTCCACCTGCTTGTTCAGCGGGCCGCCGGCACGCGGGTCTTTCATCAGCGTGGCCGCGGCTTCGCTCCACTGCGCTTCGCTCTTGGCCACCCATTCCCGCCACATCGCCAGTGGGTTGAGTTTGTTGAAGTCGATATTCGGATCGGTCATCTTGGTCCCAGCCCATCAAGGTTGCAGGATCGTGCGGCCGCGGATGCGCCCGGCGCGCAGGTCTTCCAGCGCCTGCGTGGCCTGGGCCAGCGGCTGCGTGGTCACCGGCATCGCGGGCAGGCGGCCACTGCGCGCAATGGCCAGCAGTTCTTGCATCTCCGCCAGGCTGCCGACGTAGGAGCCGATCACGCTCACGGCCTTCATCGACACCATGGCCGGCACGATGGGCGTGGCGCCGCCGAACAGGCCCACGCAAACCAGCCTGCCGCCCTTGCGCAGCGCGCCAAAGCCAAAGGCGAAGGTGGGCCCGGCACCGACAAAGTCGACCGCCGCGGCCACGCCACCGCCGGTGGCCTTGACCAGGGCTTTCAGCGCGCCCTCGGCCGTGGGGTCAATGCATTCACCGGCGCCGGCTTCGCGCGCCATCTCCCACTTGCTCTGGTCGATCTCGACGACGATGGGCGCCACCTTGAACATCTCGCGCGCCAGGCGAATGCCCGACAGGCCCACGCCACCGGCGCCGATGATCATGAGCGGATCTTTCTCACCGATGCGACCCACTTTTTTCAGTGCGCTGTAGGCGGTGAGGCCCGAGCAGGCGATGGTGCAGGCCTGCGCTTCGGGCACGGGCGCGAAGTCAAGCAGCACGCGCGGGTGCGGCACCACCACATGGCTGGCAAAGCCGCCATCGCGGTGGATGCCCAGGGCCTGCGGCTGGTTGCACAGGTGTTCGTCACCGGCCAGGCACAGGCTGCATTTGCCGCAACCGATCCAGGGGAAGACCACGCGCGCATCGCCTACCGCCACGCCTTGCGCATCAGGCCCCACGCCCACCACCACGCCGGCGATTTCGTGGCCCAGGGTGCGTGGCGGCTGCAAGGCGCGGGTCATGTCGAGCTTGGTGCCGCCGCCGAGATCGAAATAACCGTCGTGCAGGTGCACGTCGCTGTGGCACACGCCGCAACTGCCGATTTTCAGCACCACCTCTGTGCCCTGCGGCTGCGGCGTTTCGCGGATGACCTGGGCCAACGGCTTGCCGAAGGCTTCAACTTGATAGCTCAACATGATGGATCCTTTTTTGAAAAAAGTAACGATTCAAAATACTCACACACCGAGGTAGGTGGCCAGCTCGCTGCTGGCCAGCAGGTCTTCAGCCGCGCCGGCCTGCACCACACGGCCTTTTTGCAGCACCAGGGCGTGGTCAGACTGCGCCAGCACGCGGCGGTAGTCGCGGTCGACGATCAGCGTGGCGATGCCGGTCTTGCGAATTTCACTGATCACGCGCCAGATGTCGGCCACGATCAATGGTGCCAGGCCCTCGGTGGCTTCATCGAGGATGATCAGCTCAGGGTTGGTCAACAGCGCGCGGCCGATCGACAGCATTTGCTGTTCACCGCCCGAAAGCTGCGCGCCCAGGTTCGTGAGCCGTTCCTTCAGGCGCGGGAAGGTGCTGAGCACGCGCTCGTAGCCCCACTCGTTGCGCCCGTTGCGGCCCGGCCGCGCGGCCATGACCAGGTTTTCCTTGACGGAAAGATTGGGGAACACGCCGCGCCCTTCTGGCACATAGGCCACGCCCGCGCGCGCCACCTGGTGCGGCCTGGCGCGCGACATGTCTAGCCCGAACAGGCTGATGCGGCCATCGCGCTGGGCCACATGGCCCAGCAGGCTGCGAATGAGCGTGCTCTTGCCCATGCCGTTGCGCCCGAGCAGGCCCACGGTCTGGCCGCTTTCGATTTGCAGGTCGATGCCGTGCAGCACATGGCTGCTGCCGTACCAGGCGTGGATGCCGCGGGCATCGACGATCAATTCTTTTCGTGATGTCATGTCAGTGCCCACCCAGATAGGCCGCCTGCACCGCGGGGCTGGCACGCACCGCGGCTGGCGTGTCGCAGGCGATGACTTCGCCGTTGACCATCACGGTGATGCGGTCGGCAATGCGGAACACGGCGTCCATGTCGTGCTCCACCAGCAGGATGGCGTGGCGCCCACGCAGATCAGCCAACAGCGCCAGCATGCGTTCGGTTTCTTCTGCGCCCATGCCGGCCAAGGGTTCATCGAGCAGCAGCACCTGCGGTGCCGTGGCCAGGCACATGGCAATTTCGAGCTGGCGCTTCTGGCCGTGTGACAGTGAACCGGCCTCGCGGTCTAACGCTTCACTTAAGCCAGCATGACTCGCGGCCTCGCGCGCGGCGCTGGTGCTGGCTGCGCAGGCCTGGGCTGAAGACCAGAAAGCCCAGGGCTTTTGCGTGCGCGCCTGCG
>JAYUHT010000314.1:0-12491 GCA_043766725.1 Burkholderiales bacterium
GCTTGTTCCATTCGTTCAAGATGCGCTCGCGGTTGTCGGCCGCCCAGGTGAAGTCCATTTTCACCAGCCGCGCTTCATAGTCTTTTGGAACGTTAGCCAGTGGCGCCGCCACGCCAGGCTGGGCGGTGATGGCGAAGTTCTTGCCGTACAGCAGCATGGCGTCTTTGCTGGCGGCCCAGTTGGCCAGCTTTTGCGCGGCTTCGAGTTTCTTCGTGCCCTGGTGGATGGCAAAGGCTTCCAGATCCCAGCCCAAGCCTTCCTTGGGAAAAATCAGGTCGATCGGCGCGCCCTTGGCCTTGTTGGTGTTGCCGCGGTATTCGAACGAAATGCCGACCACGAATTCGCCCGCCGAGGCCATGTTGCAAGGCTTGCTGCCCGAGTGCGTGTACATGGCGATGTTCTCGTGCAGCGCGTCCATGTACTTCCAGCCGTCGCCCTGGCCGTCTTTGTCGCCCCACAGGCTGAGCCAGGCGGTCACGTCAAAAAAGCCGGTGCCTGAAGACGCCGGGTTGGGCATCACGACCTGGCCTTTGTAGATGGCTTTTGTGAGGTCTTTCCAGGTTTCGGGCGCGGGGATGTTCTTCTTCTTCGCTTCGACCACGTTGAAGCACACCGTGGCGCCCCACACGTCCATGCCAAACCAGGCCGGCGGGTTCTTCCTGTCGCGGTACTTGTCCATGATCGCGTCGAGGTTGAGCGGCTTGTACGGCACCAGCATGCCGTTCTTGTCGAGCAGGGCCAGGCTCGATGCAGCCACGCCCATCACCACATCGGCCTGCGGGTTGGCCTTCTCGGCCAGCAGCTTGGCGGTGATGACGCCGGTGGAGTCGCGCACCCATTTCAGTTCGATGTCGGGCTCGACCTTGTTGAAGCCTTCCTGGTAGGCCTTGAGCTGGTCAGTTTCAAGCGCGGTGTAGACCAGCAATTGCGTCTTCTGCGCCAGGGCGGCAGCGCTGCACGCGGCCAGCACGGCCGCGGCCAGGCAACGGGCCAGATGGGTGAAGTTCATGCATGGGCTCCTGAGGGGTGTTGTCAAGCCAGAGGCTTGCGCGGCGAAGGCCATCTTTGCGCCCGCAGTTGCCGGTGTCAACGGTGGTTTTGCCGGGCCTCAGCGGTGTGTAAGCGGTGGGCTAGTATGGTTGCCGAATCATGACAAGCCGATGACCCACCTGCTGAATCTGCTCGCCGCCATTGCCTTGTTGGTGTGGGGCACGCACATCGTTCGTAAGGGCGTGTTGCAGCTTTTTGGCGAGAACCTGCGCCTGGTCTTGCAGCGCAGTTTCAGCAACCGCTTGCGCGCCGTGCTGGCCGGCATCGGCGTCACCAGCATGGTGCAAAGCAGCACCGCCACCTGCCTGATCGTGGCCAGCTTCGTGGGCAGCGGCCTGGTGGCCACGGCGCCGGCGCTGGCGGTGATGCTGGGCGCCGATGTCGGCACCAGTCTGATGACGGTGGTGTTCTCGTTCGATCTGAGTTGGCTGTCGCCCTTGCTCATCTTCATTGGCGTGGTGCTGTACGTGCCGCGCCAGGACACGCAGGCCGGCCGCCTGGGCCGCGTGCTGCTCGGTCTGGGGCTCATCACGCTGGCCTTGCAGCTCATTCATGCGGCCACCGAGCCGCTGGTACAAGCGCCCGTGGTGCGTGCGCTGCTGGCGGCCTTGCCGAACGAGGTGTTGCTTGAAGTGGTGGTGGGCGCGGTGCTCACCGTGGCCGCCTATTCCAGCCTGGCCATGGTGCTGCTCATTGCCACCCTGGCCACCTCGGGCATGGTGCCGGTGCCGGTGGCCTTGGGCCTGGTGTTGGGCGCCAACCTGGGCAGTGGCATCCTGGCGGTGTTGGCCACGTCGCGCTCGGCCGCGCCGGTGCGCCGCCTGCCTTTGGGCAACTTGTTGTTCAAGGTGGCGGGCGCCGTGTTGGCCATGCCTTTGTTGCCGCATGTGCAGGGCTGGTTGCAGGCACAGGTGGGCAGCGCGCACTTGCAGGTGGTGTTGTTCCACTTGCTGTTTAACCTGGCGCTGGCCGTGCTGTTCATTGCCTTTACCGGCGTGGTGGCGGGCTGGGTCGAACGCTGGCTGCCCGCGCCGGCTGCCAGCAATGCCGGCAACCGGCCGCGCCACCTCGACCCCGTGGCCCTGGCCACGCCTTCGCTGGCCATCAGCTGCGCGGCGCGCGAAGCGCTGCACCAGGCCGATGTGGTGGAGACCATGTTGCGCGGCATGCTGCATGTCATCCGCCACAACGACCTGGCCGAGGCCGAGCGCCTGCGCGGGCTGGATGACACGGTGGACGAGCTGTACACGGCCACCAAGTTCTACCTCACGCAAATCTCGCGCGAGGCGCTGAATGAGCGTGAAGGCCGGCGCTGGGCGGATGTGATGAGCTTCACCATCAACATGGAACATGTGGGCGACATCATCGAGCGCGTGCTGCAAGATGTGGAAGACAAGAAGATTCGCAAGGGCCGCAACTTCAGCGAGGCCGGCATGGGCGAGATCTGCCACCTGCATGAACGCCTGTTGGCCAACCTGCGGCTGGGCATGAGCGTCTTTCTTGAAGGCAATGTGCGCGACGCGCAAAAGCTGCTTGAAGAAAAGGCGCGCTTTCGCGACCTGGAACGCGAGTACGCCGCCACCCACTTGATGCGGCTGCAAGAGAACACGGCACAAAGCATCGAGACCAGTTCGCTGCACATTGATTTGATCAGCGACTTGAAGCGCATCAACTCGCACCTGTGCTCGATCGCGTACCCCATTCTTGAGTCAGCCGGGGCGCTGGCCAACACCAGGCTGCGCCATTCACAGATCGACCCTGAGACGCTCTGAGAACCGCGCGGTGCTGACCTGGCCCATCGTCTGCGCCGTGCTGTTTGGCGCCGTGCTGCACGCGGGCTGGAACGCACTGGTCAAGTCCAGCGGCGACAAGTCCCTCGACACCGCCTTGGTGCACTTGCTCGGTGCGGTGGTGGCCCTGCCGCTGCTGCTGTGGGTGGGGCTGCCCATCGCCGCGGCCTGGCCCTACATTGCGGCTTCGCTGGTGATTCATGTGGGCTACTACTTCGCCCTTGCCGGGGCCTACCAGCATGGCGAACTGGGGCTGACGTATCCGATCATGCGCGGCTTCGCGCCGCTGCTGGTGGCCTTGGGCAGCAGCACGTTCATCGGCGAGGCGCCCAGTGCGCTGGCCTGGTTGGGCATCGTCGCGATCACCACGGGCGTGGCGCTGGTGGGCCTTGCGCACCCTGGGCAGGCGTTGCATCACGGCAAGGCACTGGTCTATGCTTTTGCCAATGCCGCCATCATTGCCGTGTACACCGTGGTCGATGGCATCGGTGTGCGCCTGGCCGGTGGCGCGGTGAAGTACGTGATGCTGCTGTTCGTGCTCGACGGCGTGGCTTACCCCTTGATGCAATGGTGCAAGCGCGACGCCGCGGCCAAACAGGCTGCGCTGGCGTATGCGAAGAAGCGCTGGCCGTTGGCCATGCTGGGGGGCACGGCTTCCATCGGCTCGTACGCCATCGCGCTGTGGGCCATGACGCAGGCGCCGGTGGCCAGCGTGGCGGCGCTGCGCGAAACCTCGGTGTTGTTTGCCGTGGCGCTGGGCACGTTCCTGTTGAAAGAGAAGTTTGGCGCCCAGCGCGCCTTGGGCACCGCCATCATCGTGGCTGGGGTGATGGCCTTGCGCCTGGGTTGAAGAGGAGTGCATGACATGCAACTGCCCACGCAGGCCAGAGTGGTCATCGTCGGCGGCGGCATTGCCGGCTGTTCCACCGCCTATCACTTGACAAAGCTTGGCGTCACCGATGTGCTGCTGCTCGAACAAGGCCGGCTCACCAGCGGCACCACCTGGCACGCCGCCGGCCTGGTGGGGCAGATGCGGCCCAACCGCAGCATGACGCAGATGAGCCGCTACGGCATCGGTCTGTACAGCCGGCTTGAAGCCGAGACCGGCCTGGCCACGGGCTGGAAGCCATGCGGCAGCGTGAACGTGGCGCGCACGCCCGAACGCTGGATGATGCTGAAAAAGCAGGCTTCGTTGGCGCGTAGTTTTGGCGTCGAGGTGCAGCTCATCACGCCGCGCGAAGCCGGCGAGAAGTTCCCGGTGATGCGCACTGACGATCTGCAAGGCGCGATGTGGATCCCCGGTGACGGCAAGGCCAACCCGGCTGACCTGTGCATGAGCCTGGCCAAAGGCGCGCGGCTCGGCGGCGCCAAGCTGCTGGAAGGCATTGAAGTGACCGGCGTGCTGCAAAGCCAGGGCCGCGTGTGCGGCGTGCGCACGGCGCAAGGTGATGTGGCGTGCGATATCTTGATCAACTGCGCCGGCCAATGGGCACGCCAGTTCGGCGCCCTGGCCGGCGTTAACGTTCCGCTTTACTCGGCTGAGCACTTCTACATCGTCACCGGCCGCATCGAAGGCGTGCACCCGATGCTGCCGGTGATGCGCGACCCCGACGGCCTGATCTACTACAAGGAAGAAGTGGGCGGCCTGGTGATGGGCGGCTTCGAGATGCAGGCCAAGCCGTGGCAGGTGGACCCGATCCCTGCGAGCTTCCAGTTTCAGTTGCTGAATGAAGACTGGGAGCAGTTCGAGCCCTTGATGAACAACGCCATCCACCGCACGCCGTGCCTGGAGACGGCCGAAGTCAAGCTGCTGCTCAACGGACCCGAGAGCTTCACGCCCGACGGCAACTTCATCCTCGGCCAGGCGCCCGAGCTGCGCAACTATTTCGTCTGCGCCGGCTTCAATTCCGCCGGCATTGCCAATTCCGGTGGCGCCGGGCGGTTGATTGCTGAATGGGCACTGCACGGTGAAGCGCCGAGCGACCTGTGGGACGTGGACATCCGCCGCTTCGGCGCCTTCACCGCCAACCGCCGCGCCTTGGCGCAGCGCACCAGTGAAACCCTGGGCCTGCACTACGCCATGCGCTGGCCGCGGCAGGAACTGGCCACGGCCCGGCCGCTGCGCACCAGCCCGCTGTATGACCTGCTGGCCGCCAAGGGCGCCGAGTTCGGCAGCAAGAACGGCTGGGAGCGGGCGAACTACTATCGCCCCGCCGACGCGGCCACGCCGGCGCACACCCTGGGCCGGCCGGGTTGGCTGGACTGGATGATTAGCGAACAGCGCGCCACGCGCGATGCTGTTGCCGTGTACGACCAGACCTCGTTCTCCAAACTGCTGCTGCAAGGCCGCGACGCGCTGGCCGTGCTGCAACGCCTGTGCGCCAACGAGATGGACGTTGCCGTTGACCGCATGGTCTACACGCCCCTGCTCAACGAGCGCGGCGGGTTCGAAAGCGATCTCACGGTGATCCGGCTGGCCGCGCAGCGCTTTCTCATCATCACCGGCTCGGCCCATGCCACGCGCGATGCGGACTGGATCAACCGCCACATCGAGCCCGACGAGCATGCGGTGCTCACCGATGTGAGCGCGCTGTACGGCGTGCTCGGCGTGATGGGCCCGAAGGCGCGCGAGCTGCTGGCGCAGCTGGGGCCTGATGACTTGTCGAGCGCCGGGTTGAAGTTCAGCCACACCAAAGAGATTGACCTCAGCCACGCCCGCGTGCGCGCCGCGCGCATGGCCTATGTGGGCGGGCCGGGCTACGAGCTTTATGTGCCGGTTGAAATGATGCGCCACGTGTACCTGGCCTTGCAGGAAGCCGGCGCTGATCTGCAATTGAAAGACGCCGGCTACTACGCGCTCGATGCGCTGCGCATTGAAGCCGGCCGCCGCGCCTGGGGTGCCGAGCTGGGCCCCGATGAAACGCCGTTCGAAGCCGGCTTGCAGTTTGCGGTGAAGCTGGACAAAGCCACGGCCTTCATCGGGCAGGCCGCCTTGCAGCAAGCGCAAGGCCAGCCTTTGCGCAAGAAATTGCTAACGTTGGTGTTCACTGATCCAGCGGCCTATGCCTGGGGCGGCGAAGCCATCGTCATCAACGGCGAAAGCGTGGGCGAGCTGAGTTCGGTGGGCTTCAGCCCACGCGCGGGCGCCTGCGTGGGCCTGGGCTATGTGCGCGGTGCGGTGGCGCAGGCTGTGCATGCGGGAACAGAGGTGAGCATTGAGTTGTGGGGCGAAAGCGTGGCGGCCACGGCCTGGGATGTTTGGCCGCCTCAAGGAGCTTGATCATGGCCAGCAGCGTGGGCTATTCCGGTACACCCTTGGCCAGGAAGCTGGGCATCAAGCCGGGCTTTCGCGTGGCGGTGCTGAACGAACCGGCGAGCTATCAAGACTGGCTGGCGCCGATGCCGCCCGGCGTGGTGTTCACGGCCAAGGCCGACGCGCAGGCCGACATCGTGCACAGCTTTGTGGTGGAGCGCAGCGCCTTGCAGTCTCAGCTAACGAGTTGGCGTAACTTGCTCAAAACCGACGTGGCGCTGTGGATCTCCTGGCCCAAGAAGGCGTCGAAAGTGCCCACCACCATCACCGAAGACACCATTCGTGAGCTGTGCTTGCCGCTGGGCTGGGTGGACGTGAAGGTGTGTGCGGTGAGCGAGGTCTGGTCTGGCCTGAAACTGGTGATTCGCAAGGCGCTGCGTTGAGCGGGGGCGAGCCTGTGTGGCAATGTCAGGTTTCGACCCGGAACGGGCATGCGCACGAAAGAAGTCGGGCGCAACTCGCCGGAACTTTCACATGCACGCCACCGCATTCAAGCTTCGTACATATGCACCGTTAACTTCTGCTAGTCGGTTCGCGTCAGCAGTGCGTATGCAGGTTGCTCGTTCTACGCGCCGAGCGCAACACGATCACGAATGCTGCGGCCGCCAATGCAGCGCTGCCTGTAGTGATCCATGCAAAGGCGCCTGCAGGCGACAGTGCCAGCGCACCGACCAGGCCCGTACCCACCGCGGCGCAAGCCATCTGGAGAAACCCCAGCAGCGCAGAGGCCACACCGGCACGATCACCAAAGGGCTCCAACGCGATCGCCGTGCCGATCGGATTGACAAGCCCCATGCCGGCCAGGAACAGCGCCACCGCCGCCATGAATGGCGCAGGCTGTGGCGTGCCGCCGAGAGCGACGAGCCACAGCCCGCTGGTCAGCGCCATGAGGATGCCAGTCATGCCGACCTTGGCAGCGCCGAGACGCGGCGCAAACCGCGACGCCAGTAAGCCGCTGGCGAACACAATGAAGACCGTGCCAGCAAAGAATGCGCTGAGCCCGGCGGCGGCGAAGCCCATTCCGGTCATCAGGATAGATGGCGCTGCACCGAACAAGCTGTACAGGCAGCCGATCACGAGGCTGACCGCGAGCGCGGGTGCGATGAAGCGCGCATCGGTTGCGAGCGCGGCGTAGGCACCCACGGTCGCGAACGGATGCGCCGGGCGCCGTCGCGCAGGCGGCAAGCTTTCGCCTACGCTGAAGTGGTAGTGCAGCGCCACCAGCGCCGCCGCCAGGGCGACCAGCACGAAAACACTGCGCCAGCCGAACCACGCCGCCATCACGGTGCCGAGTGCTGGCGAGAAGCCCGGTGCGGCGGCCATCGCGATCATCACCAGTGCCAACGCACGGGTCAGCGCCGCGTCGTGATACAGATCCCGCGCGATGGCGCGGGCCAGCACCGATGCTGCGCAGGCGCCGATCGCCTGGATTGCCCGCCCCACGATCAGCATGCTCAACGTGGAGGCAAGCGCACAAACGATGCTGCCGCCGATGAACACCGCCAGCCCTGCGAACACAAACGGCTGGCGGCCGAGCGCGTCGGCGTACGGGCCAACGAACAGTTGTCCGATCGCGAACACGACGAAAAACACGCTGAGCGTCAGCGCCAGCTCGCGCGGATCGACATTCAACTCCCGCGCTATCAGCGGGAAGGCCGGCAGCATGATGTTGGTCGCAAGCACGCCGAGGGCGGCCAGACTCGCCAGCAACACCAGCCTGCTCGCGTTCAGGCGCTGAGAAGAATCCGACACGTCCGATCCTTGCGCACGGGCATTCCCGCGTCAGCCCGGCATCGCGGCGCGCCCGGGCTCGACGTCGAACACGAGCAGCGTGGAACTCGCCGTTGCACACAACCGTCCCGCCCCGTCGTGCAGCGTGGCCTCGGCAAAGGCGACGCGCCTGCCGACCGAGACCACGCGGCCGGTCGCGCGGACCACGCCACTGTCGTCGCTCAAGCCACGCAGATACGAGACTTTCAGCTCCAGCGTGGTGTGACCGCGGCCGGCGGCGAGCGCGGAGTGCGTCGCGATCCCGCAGGCGCTGTCGAGCAGCGTCGCGGCGTAGCCGCCGTGCACCGCGCCCATCGGGTTGTAGACGCTTCGGTCGGGCTTGCCCTCGAAGACGACGCGCCCGCGTTCGACCTCGACCAGTTCGAAGCCGAGCGTGCGGCCGATCGGCGCCTTCAGCCCGCTGCTCAGAAGGGCCTGCAGCTGCTGCAGCCCGTCCGGCGCCTTTTCTTCGTTGTTCATGGTGCCTGCCTCGGGGTGGCTCGTCGTGGGGCTTCTTTCGGCGCGCGGGCCACGCCGCGCTTCGGCAGGATGGCCGAACGGCAGGCTTCCAGAATCTCGTCGGCCAACGGCGAATCGTCGGGGCAGGCCCGCGACAAGACGATCGCGCCCACGAGATGCGCGAATGTGCTGAGCCTCTGAGCACGTTGCTCGCGCCGTGCCAGCGATCCTTGCTCCGGGTCGTCACGCCCGAGGGCCGACAACAGATCCTCGAGGCCGGCTTCGAACGCCGACTTGACCTGAACCGGTTGGCGCGCAGCGTCTGCGCCCAGCGCCGCGAACGTGCACCCATCGCCCGGTGCGTCGCGGTGCGCGCGGGACAGGTACTGCCGCACGAATACGGTTTGGTCGACACCCTCGGTCAGGCTTGACGTCTGGGCAAGACCGCAAGCCGCGGCTTCTGCCATCAGGTCGGCCTTGGACCCGAAGTGCTTGTAGAAGCCGCCGTGGGTGAATCCGGCGGCCGCCATCAGGTCGGCCACACCGATCCCGTCGTAGCCGCGCTCGCGAAAAAGCGTCGATGCCGTTTCGACGATGTGCGCGCGGTTCGCCTGTACTTGCGCCTTGGTGACCTTCATCGCTGGAAGCCTCTTGATGCCAGTCCGGTGACGTTGACTATGAATGGATGATAACCAGCATCAAACAACTTGACAACAATGATGTCGTTCATCATCATTGAATCCTGCGGCAATTTGAAAAAGCACCAGAACCATGAGCAAGACCATGAGGAGGGCATTCGTTCTCGAGCGCTACGGCAAGAAGCGTGCGTTGGCGTTGGCGGATGTGTCAACGCCGAAGTTGCGCGATCACGACGTCCTGGTCCGGGTGGATGCCGCTGGCTGGCCAGGAAGACGCTCGTACGAGGTATGCGGGCGCTCGAATCCACTGGGCGTTTCGCGCCGCGCGTCGCGAAGCTGGCCTTTGGTTCGGCGTTCTCGATGATGCTCCTGAGCCGCCTCCGAGGCGTCGGCACAGGGACAAATCCCAGATTTCAATTGCGCTTTCCGAATGACCTCCGCTGACAACAACGTCGACTTCGACTACATCGTCATTGGCTCAGGCTTCGGCGGCAGCGTATCGGCCTGCCGCCTTGCAGAGAAGGGCTACGCCGTCAACGTGATGGAAATGGGTCGGCGCTGGGCGGCCGAAGACTTCCCCAAGTCTGACTGGGACGCCGGCCGCTACCTGTGGTGTCCAGGCCTGCGCATGTTCGGCTTCTACAACATGCGCGTGTTCCGCCATGTGGTGGTGATGTGCGGCAACGCAGTCGGTGGCGGCTCCATCGCCTACGCCAACGCCCTGCTGGTGCCGTCGCCCAAGGTGTGGGACCAGGGCTCGTGGGCCGGCCTGAAAGACTGGAAGCAGGTAATGCCGCAGCACTACGCCGCGGCGGAGCGCATGCTGGGCGTCACCGACAACAAGCTTCTGGGCGAGGCCGACCGGCGGCTCAAAAAGATGGCCGACCTCTACGGCGTGGGTGACACCTACTACCCCGGCCGCGTAGGCACCTTCTTCCCGTCCCCGGGTGAGGCCGGCGGCAAGACCTACCCCGACCCCTACTTCGGCGGCGAGGGCCTCGATCGCGGCACCTGCGTGGGCTGCGGTGGCTGCATGGTGGGCTGCAAGTACAACGCCAAGAACACCCTCGACAAGAACTACCTCTACCTTGCCGAAAAGCGCGGTGCCCAGGTCTTCACCGAGACCCGGGTGATCGACGTACACCCGCTCAACGGCAAGCCCGATGGCAGCGACGGCTACGAAGTCCACACCGAGTCTTCCACCGCGCTGTTCAACAAACAAGGTCGCCGCTTTCGCTGCCGCGGCGTGGTGTTCGCCGCCTCTTCGCTGGGCACGGTGGAACTGTTGTTCCGGCTCAAGCAGGGTGGCTCGCTGCCACGCATCAGCGACGATCTCGGCAAGCGGATTCGGACCAACGCCGAGTCCCTCTTGGGTGTGCGCTTCCCCGCCGGCAGCAGCAACATGACGCGGGGTGTCGCAGGTGGCGCCGCCATCTATCTCGACGAACATACCCACATCGGTGTGGTGCGGTACCCCGAGGGTTCGGGCGCGGCAAGCCTGTTGTTGACGCTGATGCGCAGCGGGCGCACAGGGTGGAGCCGCATGCCCTCGTGGCTGTGGCGTTTGGTGCGCCATCCGCTGAACGCACAGCGTGTGCACAACCCTCTCAACTTTGCACGCCAGACCATGCTGTTCGTGGTGATGCAAAACATCGATGCCCACATCGACCTGAAGTTCAAGCGCCGCTGGTACTGGCCCTTGCGCAAGCTGCTCAGCAGTGAAGGCGCGCCGATTCCCACCCACTGGCGTGAACCCGAGCCTGACGATCACGGCGCTGACTGAGCACGCGATGTCCCACATCCCCGCAAAGACCACCCTCGAAACCACCTCGTCCAGGAAGCAGCATGCCCAAGCCCCACTCGTCTGAGACATCGTCTGAGACCAATCTTCTGGCTCAGCCCTTGCGCCTTCCCAATGGTGGCGTGCTGCGCAACCGCCTGGCCAAGTCGTCCATGAGCGAGACACTGGGCACCTACGACAACCATGTGACACCCAAGCTCGTCGCCTTGTACCGACGCTGGGCCGCGTCGGGCGTCGGCTTGCTGCTCACCGGCAACGTGATGATCGACCGGCGCGCGCTGGGCGAGCCCGGCAACGTGGTGATCGAGGACGAAGCCGATCTGCCCATCCTGCAGCAATGGGCCCGCGCGGCGACCGACCAGGGCGCGGCACTGTGGGTGCAACTCAACCACCCCGGCAAACAGTCGCCCAACGGGCTGAACGCCAGCAATCTCTCGCCGTCCGCCATCCCGTTCCGCGAGGACATGACAGCGTTTTTTGAAACCCCACGCGAAGCCACCACCGAGGAGATCAAAGACATCATCCAGCGCTTCGGACGCAGCGCGGCCATCTGCAGACAAGCCGGCTTCAGCGGCGTGCAGATCCACGGTGCTCACGGTTATCTCGTCAGCCAGTTCCTCTCACCCCATCACAACCACCGCACCGACGAATGGGGTGGCAGCCCGGAGAACCGGCGTCGCTTCGTGATGGCCGTCTACGCCGAGGTCCGTCGCCAGGTGGGCGCCGATTTTTCCGTGGGTATCAAGCTCAACTCGGCCGACTTCCAACGCGGTGGCTTCACCGAAGAGGAGTCGATGGCCACCATTCAAGCACTTGTCAACGCCGGCATCGACTTGATCGAAGTTTCCGGCGGCACCTACGAAACGCCCGCCATGAGTGGTGCCTTCCAGCCCCTGCAATGCGCAACATACTGAAAACCGCCGTCCTGTCGTTCGCCCTGGCCGCCATGCCGCTGATGTCATTCACAACGGCCGCGAATGCTCAGCAACCCGGCGCCACGTCGGCGAGTCCGCCACCTGCTGCGCAAGCACAGGCCAACAGCTGGGCGAACGTGCCGACTCAATCCATCACGGCCGGCGGAGTGAACTTCGCGTACCGAGAGCTTGGTAAGCACCATGGAGGCACGCCGGTCGTGCTGCTTGTCCACCTGGCTGCCGTGCTGGACAACTGGGACCCTCGGATCGTGGACGGTCTCGCAGCAAAGCATCACGTGATCGCTTTCGACAACCGCGGCATCGGTGCGTCGAGCGGATCACCGTGGAGTTCCATGGAGCAGATGGCTGACGATGCCATCACCTTCATCAAGGCCAAGGGCTTCAAACAGGTTGACCTCTTCGGCTTCTCGATGGGCGGGATGGTCGCCCAGGAAATCGTGCTGAAGGATCCGCAGCTCGTGCGCAAGATGATTCTTGCGGGAACGGGGCCTGCCGGCGGCGAGGGTATCAGCATCGTGGCCGGCGTGACCTTCTACGACATCCTGCGGGGCCTGTTCACCGGGCAAGACGCAAAGCAGTTCCTGTTCTTCACCCGAACGCCCGGCGGCATCGAGGCAGGCAAGGCGTTCCTGGCGCGCCTGAAGGAACGGGCGCAGAACCGTGACACGGAAATCAGCGTGAGCGCGCTGTTCGCCCAACTGGAAGCGCTGCGCAGCTGGGGCCTGAAACAACCGG